>CAJUIJ010000049.1 GCA_910586175.1 uncultured Muribaculaceae bacterium
ACCGGGGACACAAGGATTTTCAGTCCTTTGCTCTACCAACTGAGCTATGGCACCATCTTTTTATTTTTCTGCTTTGGGGATTCTTTTGTTGCTTGGCCTCGGTTTTGATTGGTCGAGCTTCTTTGTTTCCCTTTTGCGAGTGCAAAGTTATAACTTTTTTTTGAATCTGCCAAATTTTTAATGTAGTTTTTTAATCTTTCTTTGTATTTTTTTCTTCATCCAATATTATACACTTCGTCTAATCATGTTTAACCATTTGATTGTGCAAATTTTAACTCTTCTAATGCATTTAAGCTTTATTCGTCGACATCATACACGTTTGGTCGACATCATACACGTTCGGTCGACATCATACACGTTCGGTCAACATCATACACGCTCGGTAGACATCATACACCCTTGGTAGATACCATACACCCTTGGTAGATATCACACTCGCTTGGTAGATATCATACTCGCTTGGTCGACATCATACACGCCGAAGTATCATGACACTCATCAGTCATCCTCGAGACCCGCTTCATCGGGTTCCTCGGTTCCTACCGGCAGGGTCTTTACGTTTCGCTCCGGCACAGCTGTTCCCCTTGGAGATATAGCCTGAGGATCTTCTTGCTCTTCCATCTTCTCGAGACGTGCACCCCCCACTTTCTTCACTGTCGGGTTACCGTAATAGTATATTTTAGTTGTGCCTATGCCCCGCACATCGAGTTTGTCGAGCGGGCGACATCCTATGCTGCCTGTACCCATCACCGAGCACTTCACATCTTCGGCAACCAGCTCGTCTGCCTGTATCAAGCCTGAACCCGTAAGCGAGAACTTGGCTTTCGCACATTTGCCGCGCGCCACAATCGAGCCGTTACCCGTCACTATATTGGCACTGAACTCCGTGGAGTTTATACCCGAGCAAACGATCTTGCCATTGCCGGTCAGCTTCGCAGAGAATGTGGGAGTCGCAGTCTGCATCTCTACATCCACTGTGCCGGCACCTTCATAATTTACTGACAACAGATAGTCGGAATACATGTAAAGGGTAGGCAGTTTGCCGTAATCCTCATCGGTCATCCTGTCAAGTATGGTCAGCTTGCCCTTATTGCACGACACATCAAGCTTGTTGCTGAAATCGCGTGAAGACTCATAACGTATATATCCGGCGGAGTCGGGCACATTGCGATACACGATATCCACATCAGCCCTGACTACAATCTTGTCAAAAGGCCCCGGTTCATACTCATATACATCTGCCGTGGCCGCAACAGCAAATGCGAAACATGCCATGAGGGCTGTAAAAAATCTCTTCATAACTTCAATACTTTATATAAGTAATGAGTCATTTTAAATTTAAGTAAAAGGTTTTATTTTGAATTTGCTTTGGCTTCTTTTTGCCACATTGAAAATTCCTCATCAGTTTCATAGCCCGCTATGCGCCTTCTTCCGAATTTCCAATCTGACAAAAATAAGCACGAATTAAATTTAAATTTAAAATGGCTCATTACTTAAGCAGGTGTTCAAATATGCAAATTTAACAAAATAATTGCACATTGCAACATTATGCCTGGAAACTTCATCATTCAGCGATCCTTTTGGCGCACTCGTCGAGCACACTCTCAAGCTGATCAAGTTTGTCAGCACGGAGCATCTTTATCCTTGTCTCCCTGAAATTCGGGATACCCTTGAAGAGCGGTGATGCAGCCAGATGCCTTCTGATATGCAATATACCCCTATACTCATCTATACGGTCCACACTCTCGTGTATCTGGCGTCTCAACAGGGCAAACTTCTCCTCCACCGATACAGGCGAATACGAACCTGTATCGATCAACTGCCGGACTTCCTTGAAAATCCATGGCGCACCGAAAGATGCACGACCTATCATCACACCGTCCACACCAAAGGTGTCGAACGCATCGCGTGCCTGCTCAGGTGTGCAGATATCACCGTTGCCTATAATAGGAATCTCCATACGCGGATCATCCTTCAAGGCCTTTATGAGGGTCCAGTCGGCTGTGCCGGTATACATCTGCGAACGTGTGCGTCCATGCACAGTCAAAGCTTTAATGCCGCAATCCTGGAGCATCGGACCAAGATCGGTGATAATCTTGTTCTCGCAATCCCATCCGAGCCTCGTCTTCACCGTTACAGGCAGGTCTACTGCCTGCACCACCCGACGTGTTATGTCGAGCATCTTAGGTATGTCACGGAGCATCCCGGCACCGGCACCTTTGCCTGCCACCTTCTTAACCGGGCAGCCGAAATTAATGTCGATTATGTCAGGACGCGCCCTCTCTACAATCCTTGCAGCTTCTACCATCGCCTCCGCATCCCGACCATAAATCTGAATAGCCACCGGCCGCTCACGGTCATCTATTGTCAACTTGCGCACCGTAGAAGCGATATCGCGCACGAGTGCCTCAGCCGACACAAACTCTGTGTAAACCATCGACGCACCCATCTCACGGCAAATCAGCCGGAACGACGGATCGGTAACATCCTCCATCGGAGCGAGCATCACCGGACGGTATCCAAGGTCAATATCTGCTATCTTCATTTGATTACAAGTTTTGAAAAACCGGCATCGGCAACCTTGCGGGCCACCGACAGCAAGTCAAAAGGAGTTAGTGCCCGGAGCCTGCGGGCAGTCTCTGCATTATCGAGCAGTCGGCCATGACGAAGCAAAGACTTGGCCATGGTCATCGCCACGCTCTCGCGATTATCAGAGCCTACAAGCAGCTGGCCACAAATCTGACGTTTACAACGCTCGAAAACCTTGTCTGCCAAAGCCTTGTCTGCCAATCGCTCCACTTCCTGCCTTACAAGCCTCATACATTTGGCCACACGCTCCGGCTCAGTACCGAAATAAATTTGAAATATGCCGCAATCCGAATAAAGCGCAAGGCTCGACTCTACGGTATAGACCAGCCCCCGCCTTTCGCGCAGCACACTGTTAAGGCGCGAGTTCATCGCCGGGCCTCCAAGCATATTACAGAGAAGATACCATGCGAAACGGTCTTCCGAATCTTGTGAACAAGCAGGTGCGCCCATCACCACATTAGCCTGCGAATTGCCACGGTCGCGCACCTCATCAAAGAGGGGCTGAAGTGTCGGGGCAATCCTGCACCGTTCCACCTCGGGTCGCGACAAACCGGAGAAACACCGCTCCATAATCCTCATAGACTTCAGCGGCTCCTGCGGTGCAAGCATATATGCCACCATGTTGCCTGGTGTGAAATTGTGTTCAAGGAAGCCCCGTGCATCCTCGCCTGAGAGTCCCGAGAGAGTATCATGGTAGCCCAATATGTTATGCGCCAATTCATTGCCCTTAAAGAAGAGTTCATCAAACTCATCATATACGGCAAACGAGGCATTATCCTTGTAACTGTTAATTTCCTCATCCACCACCCCCCTCTCACGGCCAACCTCATCTTCAGGAAAATCTGCATTTTCCACGAGATCAGACATCAGTTCGGCGGCACGCGACTCATACCCTACCGGAGCAGTGGTATAGAGCATAATCTCCTCCTTGGTGGTGTATGCATTCAGTTCGCCGCCCACAAGCTCCATACGGTTTGAAACTTGCGAAGCGCTGCGGCGAGGCGTACCCTTGAATATGGTATGCTCCACGAAGTGAGCCAGGCCATCCTTTCCCACCGGATCCTCACGGCTACCGGCAGCAGTCAGCACACCAGCATACGTCACATGCCCGTCACTGCGACCCGTCACGATTCTCATGCCGTTAGGCAATACATGAAGCAGCGGTTCTCCCGAATCGAGATCTGAAAAATTCATATAAGTAATGATGCCAAGACAAGAAAAGGGCCCTGACTCACAAGTCGAGGCCCCTTTTCATAAAATAAGCAAATGTTTTATTATTTTATGGAATTAATTCAATATGATTTGCCAAGGCTGGATTATTTGCCGAGGCGAGCCTCTTCGCGGGCTATGTAAGCTTCGACAGTAGCGCCGTTGCCGGGCTGAAACTCCGGATAGTTGTCGCGTATCTGCTCGTAGCAAGAGAGAGCCTTGTCATACTTCTTCTGCTCGTCATACACGTTGGCTTCCTTGATAAGCACACGCGGACAGATTTGGGGATTCTTGTCAGCCTTTTTTATTGCCTTGTCAAAATATTCGAGAGCCTTGTCATACTTCTTGAGGTTGACATAGCAGTCGCCCACGAGCGCGAGGGTGTTGGCATCGAGCACAGGCTCACCGGTCATGCCATCCTCAAGATACTTCACAGCCTCCTGATACTTGCCCTGCTCATAGAGAGCCTGACCGGCACTGAGCGCAGCGAGGTCACCGGCTCCGGTGCCGCTGAACTTGTCGGCCACCTTCTTATATTCGGCAGTTGCAATAGAGTCATTGCCCATAGCCTTTATTTCCACATCATTATATGCCTCATAAGCCTTGTTGACCTGCGGGTTGCGATAGAGGAACAAGTAGCACATCACCAAGGCTGCTGCCACTACAATAGCCACCACTACCCATAAAATCACATTCTTGTTCTCAGCGATTTTCTCGCTGGCGCTTCCGAGGTTGGAGTTGAGTTTGTCGAGCGTCGTCTGCTCATCAACTTCTTGTTTGTTTGCCATATTTTCTGTTATGTTGCCGTGCAGAGACATACCAAAAACGGCAGTCTGTTGCGGCTGAGTTGAGTTAATTCGGTTTCGAAATGCAAAATTAATAAAATAAATTGATTATTCAATCATTTCAATCATTTTTTGCTTTTTTACATCTCGCTTTGAACAAATGGGGCAATCTACTGCCGATTTTGCGCATAGACTCACCAAAGAGATAGTCTGAATCGCTCTTGATGGATAGAGCCGGGGTGATAAAAGGCTTGAACGATGGTTTGTCGGGGTCAGTAAACATTTTGATACCCCCTTTATGACACACCACCTCTATAGTCTCAGGCATCATACAGGGGTCTCCATCAATGTGGCCGGGACCCGGCAAATGTTTGATCGTAAGATGCGATGCCTTCATGGTGCGAATCAAGATGTTGCGGTTGAGCCGACCGGTGAAGAGCTCCACGGCGGCAAATGCTCGCGAAAAGATATTGCCGGACTTGATAAGAGTCACATCGAGCAATCCATCGTGCACCGACGCATTAGGGGCAATGTAAGCATTATTGCCATACTGAGAGGCATTGCACACGGCAAGTATGAAAGCCTTTGTCTTAAAACATTTCTTATCGGTGAGCACCACATACTCGCCAGGCGAATAACCGGCATACTCCACCACCGCGCTTCGCGCGTAAGATATCAGTCCTCGGCGACTCAGATGTGCGAATTCGGAGCTTACTTTGGCATCAAATCCGAGGCCGAACGTACAGAAAAAAGGCTTTCCGTTAACTGTGCCATAGTCACAGTCGGTCACAAACCCCTTAGCTATGATATCCAGAGTACGTTTGAGGTTGATAGAGCCATACATATGACGTGCCAGACCATTCCCTGACCCAAAAGGCAATATTCCGAGAGCAGTTTTTGAACCTGCAAGTGCGCATCCCACCTCATTGATAGTACCGTCACCCCCGGCAGCAATTACAGCAAAATACTCCTTTGCAGCAGCCTCTGCCGCAAGTTCACGCCCATGCCCGGGCCGCTCGGTGAAGACACATTCCACCTCACAGCCAACCTCAGCCAGCCGTTCCCGAACTCTATCCTCCAGACCATCCTTCGATAGAGTGCCCGATATAGGATTCACTATGAGCAGAACCTTTTTATCCAATTCCTTTTTTCCGATTAAACAGTTCTCATTTAAATCCGGTTCAATACCGAAGTCATTTGACATAAACAAGAATCCGTATCAAAAATCAGTACATGTCATAATCGATTGAGGTGACCTGAAACTCGGTGCGGCGGTTTATCTGGTCGGCCGCTTCGCGGTCCGCCTCCTCGAGTGTGTCGATATATTCGGGCGTCAACACCGTGCCTACCTCAAACTGCGGGAATTCACGGTTTATTCTCGGAGTCACGGTCTTAGGCACGCTCTTGCCATAGCCTTTCCATGTGAGACGGTCGGTGGCAATGCCGGCACTCACAAGATAATCCACCACACTCTTGGCACGACGGTCCGATAGCCCGAAATTATATTCGTCACTACCCACACGGTCGGTATGCGAACCCATCTCAATTGTCACATTGGGGTTGTCGCGGAGCATCTGCGCCATCTCATCGAGAGCCGCCTTAGATTCTGCACGTAGCGAAGCCTTATCAAAATCATAGAAGATATTCTCCACCACCTGGGGCTTGTGTATCGCCGCCAATATAAAGTCAATGCCATAGTCGGCATCCTCCTCCGCATCGTCGCTTTCAAACTCCTGCTTCACATTGAGGTAACCTTTGGCACCCGCGAGCATCACATACTTCACGCCACGCTGCAAGTTAAACTTGAACGAACCATCGTCACGGGCCACCTCCTTCTGGTTGGAGCCATCATCACCCACAATGCGGATCACCGCATTGGGCACCGGCTCCTCATCCTTATCGAGCACCATGCCCGAAATGGTCACCTTGATATCAGGCTTCACGAAACTGAATATATGGTCATAGCCACGGGCATCACCCCTGTTGGAACTGAAAAAGCCGGACTCCCCCTCACCGAAAGTTATGCCGAAATCATCACCCTGGCTATTTAGCGGCATGCCCAGGTTATCAATGCTCCAGCGGTCGCCTGTAGAGTTCAAGCGAGCCGTGAACATGTCAAGTCCTCCGAAACCCGGATGCCCGTCGCTGGCAAAATAGAGCAGCGAATCTGTACGCACATAAGGAAACATCTCATCGCCCGACGTATTGATCTGCTCGCCCAAGTTCTCAAGCGAACCCACCCTGTCCTTAAGATTAATTCGCCATATATCCTTACCACCATAGCCCCCCGGCATATCAGAAGAGAAATAGAGATAAGTGCCATCGGGCGACACCGCGGGATGTCCCACAGCCGATATCGTGTCATTGGTAATCTCAAACTTCTGCGGGGCGCTCCAAGTCGCATCACTGCGCTTGGAGGTGTAAATCTCCACACTCGTGTTGGCATCAGCAGCTCTACGCGCCATGGTGAGATACATGGTCTGACCGTCGGGCGAAAAACTCACTATACCCTCGTCGAAAGCACTGTTGAGTTCGCCGCCGGCAGGTTCGGGCTTCTGCCAATTGCCCTTCTCATCTTTCGTGGAGAAATAGATATCGTTGCGCTTCATGCCCGTAATCTCCGACTTGTCAGACATGCCCAACAAATCATCTTTCTCGGGAGCCGTAGCCTTCTCGTTGCTCGATGTGAAATATATTGTATTGAAGGTATTATCAAGATACATAGGCGCGAAATCGGCACGCCTCGAATTGAACAGCTTGGCGTTAGCCACCTTGTATCGGCTCTTCGGGTTCTTCTTCGCACGGATGGCCATTTGGCAGCCACGTATACCCTCCTTGGCAAGCGCATCATCGGGAACAAACTCAAGATATTGCTTATAAGCATCAATGGCAGGCTGATACTTGCCATCCATCTGCAAAGAGCGGCCAAGCCAATAATAAGTCATCGAGTCAGGAAACTCATAACGCACGGCATTCTGATAAGCAGCGGCTGCACGCGCAGCCATGTTGAGCTTGCGATAGCAAGTGCCGAGCTGATAAGCCACCTCACCGCGAAGCTCGCGGTCCTGACGCGGATTCAACTTATTGTAAACCTTGCGGTAAGTCTGCGACGCATTATAATACTCCCCGCGCTCAAACTGCTCATTGGCATCCTTGAGCTTCGGGGTCTTGCAACCGCAAAGCACCGACAAAACCACCACGGCAAGCAGCAATATATTATTTGATTTCAATCTTTGGAGCCCCATCTAAACATAACGTTATTGCAACGGCAAAAATATGTAATGAGTCATATTTGCCGTTGCATCTCTTAGCAAATAACGTGTTTAGACCGCAATCTATTGTGACAGTGACTCCATTCAGGCATACGAATGCATGCCGCCGAGGAAGAAATTGACGCCGAAATATGTCATCAGCACGCATATGAATGCCAGCGCGAAGTAAATGTTTATGGCTCGTGGCGAGCGCAAGAGGGGTATGAAGCGGCGGTGCAAAGGCACAGAATATACAAGCATTGTGATAAGCGCCCATGTCTCCTTGGGGTCCCATCCCCAATACCGGCCCCACGACATATTGGCCCATATCGCACCCACAAATATGCCACAGGCAAGCAGAAGCACTGCCGGTTCAAGAAGCCTTAGCGAGGCTGCACAACACTTCGCAGCCGTTTCCCCACGCACCGCAAGTCCCCACACTGAGTTGACAAACATAATTGCCGTCAGGCAATAAGCTGCCATAATAATGAGCACATGCACGCTTAGAAGCGACGAACCGAGAACCGGCATAAGCGGAGATATTGAATTGCCGCCACCCATGGTGCAGACCATCAGTGCAAGCCCGCTCACAAGCATACACACAGCCGCCGAACGCAAATCAGAAACCCGCCTGAACGATACGCAAACCGCCCCCAAAGCAGCCATCCAAGCCATGGCCTGCATAGTCTCGAAACCGTTGGCAAGCGGGAAATGACCGGTGAGATACCACCTCAGCCCGACCATGACAGACAACCAGAGCCAAAGCATCATAGAAGCCGCTATGACCACAGCACGTCTCAACTTTGCATCACGCCATACGAACATACAGCAGAGCCCTATAACAATCGCAAGCACACCCGGCATCAATGTGCCACAGAAGCGCCCATAAAAAAGTTCGGCATCGAGTTTGCTCTCAGATAGAGAAGGGAGCTGATTGCGCTGATAGTTGGCTATGCTCTCCAGCTCACGCACGGCACCGGCAGGATTGTCGAGCGACACGTAACGTGCCACATCATTGAACGATGTAGAGACAAACGTCCACTGGTCGAGCGGCATCTTCGAAGGCTTGGAATCGACCGGAGTGAGCCACTCCCACCTGCCCGAGGCAGTATGATAAGGATAAATCTTCATCAACGTGCCTGCACACCAAGCCGACATCAGTTTCACACGCTCATCAACCTGCTGAACATCCTTGTCATCAAGGTCACCAAGCAACGGCTCCAACTTATAACCGCCGGCATCAAAAAAGTCTCTGTAAGAAGCATACTTGCCATCAATACCCAGCGTATTCCTCACCTTCTCCCCCTTCACCTTGATGATGGGTTCGCGCATCCACGCATCATACTCAAACAACCAGCCGAGCAACACCTCAGTGGCAGGTTTTCCATTATAAGAATCCTTACCATATATCCTTGATAGCAAATCACCGCACATAGTCTCCATGGCAGCCGGGCGTTCTCCCCAATATACCCTGATGCGCCCGAACGCGTCAGACACCTCGGAAGCCTGCGCAGAGCACAACGTCAACACAGCAAAAGCTGCTGCACAAACCCTCTTGCCCCGCATCCCCCTGATAGCCTTACCAACCAAAATCCACAGCGAACAAGCGAAAAGCAAGTAATAACCGGCATAAGTCACCGCTATGCCCACGGGGTCATGATTCACCGAAAGCACCACGTCATCGCCATCAAATTGCTTCAAGCAGAACCTGTAACCTTCAATATCAAGTACATGATTCATAGACAAGCTCAAAGTCTGCATATCGTGGCCCGCGCTTGTAACCTCAGCCGCAACCTTGAAATCCTTAGGAGCGGTAGAACCATCATGATACACAACCTCAGCCTCGCCGAGCCTCAGGCCAAACGGGAGTTGATGCACAGCTCCCCCATCATCTGCCATAAAAGAGTCTGACACCTTATCGGTCGTGATTACAATACTGCCTTGACGAGCGCTGAAACAAGTCATCAAAGCTCCGATTAAGATAAGCAACAACGCCACATGCAATAAAGCTCCGGCAGGCGAGCGTTTCGCCCACCTGCCGATAAAGTTTCTGAATTCGATCAGCATCAAGATTTTCAAGTTAGATTGCATCAACAAAACGTATCACGGCATCGCGGTCCTTCTTCGATAGTTTGCGGAACTTTACCACACTCTCATACGCATCGCTCTGCGGCGAATATCCGTGCCACATTATAGCCTCCATAGTGGTGCGGGCGCGGTTATCGTGCAGACGGTCGGCAGTTGCCGAGCCGGTGATACGCTGATGCAGCCCACGGCCCCAGAGCGGTGTAGTGCGGCACCAACCGGTGCGGATATCGCTCTCCATATGCAGCTTGTGCTGCACCATGTCGGTGTAAGGCCAAATCGTCTGATACGGATAACGCGGCATCTGACCATCCTTGAAGAAATTGTTGGGGTCGACAAGCTTGTCGGCACCGGTCGTCCACGACGGACGATGACAGTAGGCGCAACCGATCTCATTAAAGAGTTCACGGCCCCGCTTCACATCCTCACTGTCTACATCGCGCACGGCAGGCACTGCCAAGCCGCGGTGCCACACCATCAAGTCAGTATACTCCTCATCGGTCATCTCTGCCGGAAGATCCTTGGCGAGCAGATAAGACTTGATACGGTTTTCCATGGAGCCGGCCCACCAATCGGCATGTTCCTTCTTGGGGTCAATGCGTGCTATATAATTCTCGAAGCCGACCTGCACTTCGGGGTCCTTGGCAGAATACTCGGCATATGTGCCTGCTGCATCAAGATAATGGTAGCGACGATCCGAGCGGGTCACGTTGGTGATATTCCAGATAGCGTTTGCCCCGGCAGCATCCATCAGAGGTCCACGCGAGAGCGCATAAGTGAAGCGACGCACATACTTGGTGCCGTCACCCTGAAGCGAATTGGTATAGAAACCGGTCATCTGACCCCCACTCCAGAACGCCGGGTTAAGACCATTCTTCATATAACCATCCTTCTCCTCCTGAGCATATTGCGCTATGATATCCTTCTCGTCGATGGCATCGAGAAGTCCGGTGCCATAGATTCCGATAGTACTTTCGAGCTTCACCTCATAATCCGAGGGGAGCTGATAACCCCGGTTCACCACATAGATAGCATCCTTAGGCATGGAGACGGTAGGATATACAAGCTGATAGGTCTCACCATCGTCAAACTTGTTGCCCCACTGATCGGTGGCATTGTTCCAATGCACCTTTATCTTGCTCTCATCTATGGGAGCCTTGAACGGTGCTACGGCATGACCTTGTGGCATACCTGCGAGCCAACTTACATAAGCCTCAGTGGCGGGGTCATAGACCACGAGCAGGCAGCCGTTGCCCGGTTCGTCAGTCTTGAAACTGCCCTCCTCCACCTTCTGTCCATGGCCATAGTTGGGATGGCAATGTGTACATGAGGTGCGGATGTATACCGGACCAAGGCCACTGCGCACACCTTCGGCGTTTGTCATGAAAGGTTTCTCGAAGAGAGCCTCACCATTCTTGAACGACTGATACAGACCTTGGTTCTCCACAGCCGGCGAAGGCTGTTCGAAAGCGTTCTGGGTCGTCAGAAACGAAGTGCCGAGTTCACCACCGGCATAATACCAATCAGGTTTTTCGGAAGTTTCCGGATCTTTACCGTTGTTATTGATTACGTTGTCGTCAGAGCACGCCACCCCTATCAGGGGCAGCGCGCACCAGACTGCAACACACAAGAAATTAACTTTTTGCATATGTCACACAGTTTTGATTAGCTAATCATCAGGAATTCTTGATAAGGCTTGCGATCACTTGCAATCATAAACAAGATCAATACTTACCAAGCAGGTTATACACCTCAGTGAGGACATCCACAAGATCGGTGCCGACCATCTTGACAGCCTTATCGGCAGCATCGCAGGTTGCATTCTTGGCAAACGGCTCAGGAATTGCACGGATAGCAGCACGGGAGTCAGTTATGGCCTGACGCAGACGCTTGTCGAGTTCGGCATCTTTCGACTTCACATAATCTGAAATACTCTTGTCGCCGGAGCGGGTGCCGATATAACTGTTCTCGATAGAGATGATGTTATCTTCGAAGTCTTCTATAGAGTTAAGGCTGTAAGGAGACTCGATATAATTCTTATCTTCCTCGCTTGAGGCTGAGTTGGGACGACCGATTTTCACGTTACCCACCTCATCAGCTATATCTATGCAACCTTGAAGCACCTCCTCGGCAGCATCCTGATAAGATTTGAACCGCGACCCGGCCTTGCCTGCGTTCTTCATCTCCCAACCATATTCCTCACCATAGTCAAGTTCGGCATCTTCCAGTATTTTCCTCTTAGCCTCAGAGATATTGTCCATGCCGGCCCAGCAGGCCTCGAGAAGCACACACTGATCGCGAAGGTCATTGGCCACTGTTACGAGATAAGTCAACTCCTCAGCTGTATAGTTGAGCGAATGTACCAGCGAGTTTTGCTCTGAAGCATCAAGTTCGAAGAGCAAATACTCCACAGAATGGAATCCGAGCAGACCGTAATTGAAGTTGTTGGCGATATCGAGTTTCTTACCGTTGCGGATATCGGTGAGCAAGTCATCCATAGCAGCCTTGTCGAGTGGCCAGGAATCGATATGCGGGTCAATGTTATGCTGCGCTGCCGGGCCGAAGAGGAAGGCCTCACTGCGCTCCCAAGCCTTGCGGCTCGCTTTCCATGCCTCACCGGCAGCTTTCACATCAGCCGATGTCAATGTGCCGGCAGCATGCTTGGTCTGCATTGTCTCGCACAGGTCGGAAAGGAGGATAGCCTTGTCAGCCATTTCTGCATATACAGGCAGAACCGTGTTATCGACATAAGGATCGATGGCAGCCTCGAGAGCCGATTCCTTGGCACTCTTTACTTCAAGGTCATCATTGTTGTCGGAGCATGATACAACTCCAAGAGAGAGGGCCACCAAAGCGGCCATTGAAAGGAATTTTGCTTTCATTTTATCTTTGTTTTTAGATTTCGTTTTAGTATTCGCGAGCCGGATATATTTGTTAGAAGAACCAGCCTGAATATGCTATGCCGATGTTGATGCTTGGCTCGTTGTTGTATGGCTTTTTGAAGAAGCGGTGTGTATATTCCGCCTTTACCATTATCTGCTTGATAGGATACCAGTTTATGCCGGCACTGAGCTTCTGTTTGCTGCACCATCCGAGACCGGAGCCTGTCTCCATCTTGTACATGGAGTTGTAATAATCATATCTTGCGAATGGATATAGCCTGTGCCCCTTGCTCTTCTGAGCGGGAATCAGGGAGAGTATGTCATAACCGGCTTCCACGCCGCAGGCTATTGCATCTGAGGCAACGCTCTGACGCTTCGAGGTGGAGTTTTTCGACATCGAGATGTTGAACTTCGAGATTGCGCCGGCGTCAGAGAGGTGTCCGTAGTCAAAGAAACCACGGGCTATAAAACGTTTGTCGTTATATGCGAAGTCAAACGAACCGATCGACACGGTGCCCTTAACACCTTTAAGCTTCGGACTCGAAGTGTCGTAAAGGGTATTGCGGAAGCTGTTGCCCACATATCCGCTCACACTGAGACGCAGATTCTTCACAGGCTTATAGTCCACACGGGCAGCGAATGCGTAATTATTGGCAATCTTGAATTCGAACGGAGAGGCTGAGCCATCATGAATCCAACTTTGGTTGCCGAAACGCTCGCTGTCGAGTCCGGGCAGAAACATGGCCTGATACGACCAATTGCCGGCCTTACCCATCAATGATATGGCTACCTCATGCCAAGTGCAAGGCATTATGGTATTCTCCCCCTCAGGGCGATACACACCGAAAAACTGGTCAGGCTCATGGTGTGCATTGGTTGCTCCCACGGGCACAACCTGCATACCGGCACGAAGCACCAACTGGGGCATGAACACTTTCTGAATCCAGAACTGCTCAAGAAACACCTCTCCGCCACGTTCTATCTCCTTTTCATATTCGCCGCTCTCTTCGGCCTCGATCTCCACGGCACTCTCAGTGCCGCCATGCTCAAACTCGATCTCCGACCCCATGCTCCATCCCTTGCCGAAATCGAAGCCAAGATATATCACCACATGAGGCAAGTCGAAGCGGCCATGACTCTTGTCGTTTGCCGCACTCTGCGGATCGGTATATCTTTGGTAACGGTCGCTGTAGAAATTGCGAGAATATACGGCTTCACCATAACCTCCCACATGGAAACGGGAGGCAAGTTTTGCCCATTTCGACATCGTGCTGTCACTCTTTTCGGCCGCATTTCCACTCAGGGCACAAGTCGCCGGTATCACGGCCAAGAGCAATGCCATTAAAAAGTATTTCAGTCTCATTTCAGATGTTTGTAATTTTAATGTGCAAAATTACAATTAGCATGAAAGGGATGAAATACCCAAAATTCGTTAAAAATCGTAAGTAAAATATAAAAAGGGTGACTGCACTCTCAGCGCAATCACCCTTTTTAGGTATTCTTATATTCTTTGATGGTCGTCTATTCTTTGTTTGTCGTCGCCGGAGGCTCCTCCCTCCCGGTGGCTTCGCGACCTATTTATCAATTGTTTTCGATAATATTGGCGAGTTTTGAAGCTATTTCGTCAAAAATCTCATCCACAACGCCGGAGCCGTTTATGCCAAGATATTTTCCCTCCTTATTATAATAATCGCGCAAAGGGAGCGTCTGTTTGTGGTACACATCAAGACGGTTCTTTATTGTGTCGATATTGTCATCAGCACGGCCTGTCTCCTTGCCACGTGCTATCATACGGTTTACCAGTTCATCCTCGGGCACTTCGAGACCCACCACTGCATGGAGGTCAGTGCCACGCTTCTGCAGGAGGTTCTTTAAAGCCTCAGCTTGCGGTATAGTGCGGGGAAAACCATCGAACACCACGCCTTTCTTGCCGGAAGCCTCCTTGTCGAGCACGTCGTCGAGGATGTCGATCATCAGCTGGTCAGGTATGAGCTGACCTTTCGAAATGTAAGAGTCGGCAGTCTTGCCGAGCTCAGTGCCGCGCTTGATATGGTCGCGCAGCAATTCACCTGTAGAAATGTGATAAAGACCGTAACGGTCTATCAGACGCGCACTTTGGGTACCCTTGCCGCTACCCGGAGCGCCAAACAAAACAATATTCAACATCTTCAGTTGTTTAGTTGTAGAATTTTTCTTTCTTTAGAGAGTCATATTGACATATTGTCATAATGACACCTTGACGTTTCAGGCTTGCAGTTATTAATTATTAATTGTTCATTATTAATTATTATTCACTGCATCAGTCCTGCTCGTCTATAACGTAGATATCCTTAAGATTACGCACCTTGCCGTCGAGGTCGAGTCCGTAGCCGATTATAAACTTCGGGGGGATGGTGAATGCCACATAGTCCGGCTTGAAACCTGTCTTGCTGCTTTCGGGCTTATGGAGCAGCGTTACGAAACGTATGCTACGGGGATTACGCTTCTTAAGGTCGTTGATCATCATGGAGGCCGTCAGACCGGTATCTACGATATCCTCTACAATCACGACATCCATACCCTCGATATCCTCTGTAAGACCCATTATTTCTTTCACCTTGCCGGTAGAGGAGGTACCCTCATAACTTGTATACTTCACGAAGTTGATGTGGGCATCATTAATACCGACCTCACGAATCAGGTCGGCGGCAAACATGAACGCGCCATTGAGCACGCAGAGAAACAGCGGATTCTTACCCTTGATGTCATTGCGCAGCTCATCGGCCACTCTCTTCACTTGCGCGGCTATTTCGTCGCGTGTAATGTACGGCACAAAAGTAAGGCCGTCCACGGTCACTTTTTCATCCATTGGTGAGTAGGTATATATTTGCGCAAATTTAATAAAAATTTTTCAAAGTTGACGCATTATTAAACATCGGGGTTTAAAAAAAATATCTTGTTGTCGTCGCCGGAGGCTCCTCCCTCCCGGTGGCTTCGCGATGCATTGATTCGGGTCAATGTAAAA
>CAJUIJ010000050.1 GCA_910586175.1 uncultured Muribaculaceae bacterium
TAGTGGGGGAATAGTTTCAGCATCCATACTGACATGCCTACGTATATCATCAGGCCCACCACGTCGTTGGTAATCTGGATGAAGGGGCCTGTGGCCAAGGCCGGGTTGATGTGTAACCTTTCGAGGGTGAGGGGAACCAACGAGCCGAACACCGTGGCGAAAATCACTACGGCGAAGAGCGATACCGAGACTGCCATCACGAGGGCATAGTCGCCAGGCTGGGTGAAGAAAATGTATGCGAACACCACGAGCGAAATCACCACTGCATTTATTAGGGCTACTCGCAGGTCACGCCATATCTGGTGCCAGAAGTCGGAGAGTTCGAGACGGCCGTTGGCGAGGCCCTGCACGATTATGGCCGAAGCCTGCACGCCGACATTACCTCCGGTGCCACCGATGAGCGGTATGAAGAATGCGAGTGCGGTCACTGCGGCTATCTGGGCTTCGAAACCTCCGAGGATAAGCGAATTGACAAGGCCTCCGATTATGCCGATCAGGAGCCAGGGCAGACGGGCCTTTGTCTGGGCCCAGATGGAGTCGTCGGCATCGATGTCGGAGGAGATACCTGATGCGAGCTGGTAGTCACGTTCCGACTGTTCGCGCACCTCATCCATGACGTCGTCGACAGTGATTTGACCCACGAGCCGCCCTATCGAGTCGACTACCGGCATTGCCACGAGGTCATACTTCTCGAAATCGATAGCCACCTCGTCGAGCGGCATGTCTGCCTTGACCGATACCGGGTCGGTCTCCATGACATGCTTTATTTTCGACACCGAGGGGTGGGTTATCATCTTCTTGAGCGGGAGCACCCCCTTCAGGCGGTTGTCGTCGTCGGTCACATATACGTAATATATGTCGTCGAGGTCTTCAGCCTGATGGCGCATCTCGCGCAGACAGTCGGGCATGGAGAGATTCTCGTTGACCGAGATGAACTCGGTGCCCATCAGACCGCCGGCAGTGTCCTCGTCATATTGCAGCAGGTCCACGATATCGCCGGCTTGCTCCACGTCCTCGATGTTCTGGATCACCTCCTCGCGGTCTTCCTCATCGAGTTCCTGTATCAGGTCTACTGCATCGTCGGTATCGAGCAGGTCGATGAAGTGGCCTATTTGGTCGTTGTCCATTCCTTCGAGGAGTTTCTTTCGGTCCTCCTCGTCGAGCTCCATAAGGACATCGGCTTTCTTTTCCTTGTCGGGGATATGCTCAAAAAACCATTCTGCCTGTTTCAGGTTAAGGTCTTGAAACAGCTCTGCTATGTCGGCCGGGTGCAGGTCGTTTATTTCCTGGATTATCGCCTCCTGATTGCCCTGGTCTATCAGGTCTTGGATTCTTTCTATATCTTCGTGAGTGAAATCTTTCATCTTCTTTATTGCTTTATTATTCGCGCTTTGCGCTTACATGCCTCCAAAACCGCTATGCAGCTTGGTTAGCTTAATAGTGGAATGAGGAGCCTCCCAGGAATTCACGCAGCAGGGATGTGGGGGGTATTTGGGAGTCGGTGATTGGGGCGAAATGCTCCAGGAAGCGGAGCAGGCGGTAGGCAGTGGTGTATTCCGGCACATTGTGAGGCACCCCCCTGAGCAGTGGCTCGGCATAGGTTTTCATCACCGCTATCTCGAAGAGCAGAGAGGAATTGAAAGTGGCATCGGCATTTTCCTGAAATGGGAATATCCATTTTTGCTCACCGCTTCTCACCGAAGGCCAGCGCTTTATGGTCTCTTCGGGCGAAGTGTGGCGGTATTTGTAGTCACGCACTATGCGGCGCAGCAGCCGGGTGTCGGAAGTCGATATCCAGTTGTGGTTGTCGATGCGGAGTGTGGTCAGTGCAGAGACATACATCTTGAAAATCTGGTTGGGGGGTACTTCCGATGTCAGCTCCGGGTTAAGTCCATGTATGCCCTCCACAATCAGCACGTCGTTGGTATCGAGACGGAGGGGGCGCTTCTTGTCCACGCGCCGTCCGAATTCGAAGCTGTATGTGGGGAGGTTTATTTCCTCACCGTTCAGCAAGGCCTTCAGATCGTGGTTGAACAGGTTAAGGTCGAGAGCGTGCAGCGACTCGTAGTCATATTCTCCATTCTCGTCGAGGGGTGTCTTGTCGCGGTCCACGAAATAATCGTCGAGCGAGATCAGCTTGGGGGTCATGAGATTGGTCATGAGCTGTATGGCGAGGCGCTTTGACGTGGTGGTCTTGCCTGAGGAAGAGGGGCCGGCTATCAGGATGATAGAGGCACCCCCTTGTTTCTTGCGTTCAAGAATCTCGTCGGCTATCCGGCCTATCAGTTTATTGTGCATGGCCTCAGCCACGTTGATAAGTTCTGTGGACTCATGGTTGAGCACGGCACGGTTTAGTTCGCCCACAGATGATACACGAATCACCCGGTTGAAGTCGAGATGCTCAGTGAAGGCCCTGAACATCTTCTCCTGCACGAGCGGCTTGGCCGGCATGTCGGGGTGCTTGGAGTCAGGTCCGAGCAGCAGTATGCCATCTTGCCATGGTATGAGGTTGAAAGTGCCGATGCTTGCGGTAGAGGGAGCGAGGGGACCGTAGAAAGAATCGGCGAGTCCGTCGAGTGTATAGTAGGAGGTGTAGATCTGTGAGACGGTCTTGAGCAACAGCACCTTCTCGTGGAGATGCTGTTTCTTGAAAAGCTCAATCACATCGGAGGTCAGCTTCTCGTGGCGAATGAACGGTATGTCGGCCTTGGCCACGGTGCGCATGAGGGAGAGTATGCTGTCTACGAGCTTGTTGTCAGGGAGAATCACCGACAAGTCAGGCTGCTTCAAGCGGCAGAAGAGACCGTTGCTCACCGAATGCTCTATGCAGAGCACAAAGTCGGGGAGGAGCTTATGCACGGCATAATATAGCATCATGCAGAGCGAACGGGTATACACCTCGCGGCCCACCGGAGAGTCTGCCCTTAGAAACTCAATCTGTTTCGGGGCGAAGATTCTGAAGCCGAGATGCTCTGTCTTGTTGTTGACAAGTGCGCATATCGGAGAGAAACCGAGGTTTTGCTCCACCATAGCGGCGAGGTCGGATAGAGAGGCCCCACCCTCCACGTCAATATAAGTGCCTGTGTTGCGGCAGAAAATCTGGATTGCAGCTTTCATAACATACTCGAATTTGTGTCTACACCAACTGCAAAAATAACGAAATTTTTGCGTAATGAGAAATTTTTTATTATGTTTGTGGGTTGGTGGGAGAGAGGGATTTCGTTTTTTTATCGTGCAGAGGAACAGATAGGGGTTAAAAGGGTAAAGATGTAGCAGAAAAAGGTATAATAGCGTGAAAATAGGAGGAAAGAGAGAGACCCGCAAAGTGTTGGTCACGAAATTGGGGGAACTTGGTGGGGTAGCGATGACAGTGCCTACGGTATATGATGCCTGTTTGGCCAATCCGGAGATAGAGTTTGTTTATCTCACGCGGCATCATGAGTCGCGTGTGCTGATAAATGCACCGGCCAATCTTCAGGTTGCTACGGTCAACATGGATAATTACAAGGGACTTCGTGGCCTGTATCGTCTTGCCACCGGTTTGCTTAAGCGGTATGGCATAACGCATCATATAGATTTGCAGGGAGATATGCGGATGCGCATGTTGGGCTTGATTATGCGTCTTAAAGGGGTTGATGTCTATGAGGTCGACTCTGTGGGGCGTATGAAACGGGAGTTGACCCGGCCACACAATAAGGTGCTTGTGCAGCTAAAGCCTCAGGTAGATCGGGAGAAGGATGTGTTTTATAAGGCCGGGATAGCGTTGTCTAACGATTTTGAGACAATCTGGGGTAAGGGCAAGGGTGATGCGGATTTGTTTGCGGGTGTGAGCGAGCCAAAACGCGATGGAGAGCACTGGCTTGCGGTGGCTCCGTTTGCCCGGCATAAGGGAAAGGTGTATCCCGGAGACCAGCTTGAGCGGGTTATAGACTACTTCAGCAAGCGGGATAACCAGAAGATATTTATATTCGGATTTGGAGAAGAGGAGCGAGCCGAGATAGCGCGGTATGCACGACGTTATCAGGGGGTTGTGAATGTAGCGGAGGCCGACTTGGGGCTTGCAGCCGAGCTGTCGCTGCTGAGTCATTGCGACGTGATGCTCTCGATGGATTCGGCCAACATGCACTTGGCATCGCTTGTGGGTCTTAGGGTGGTGAGCGTATGGGGTGCGACACACCCTTACACCGGCTTCATGGGGTGGCATCAGCGCACACGCGATGTGGTGCAACTCGACATGACTTGCCGTCCCTGCTCGGTGGCGGGCGATAAACCATGTCTCAGGGGTGATTACCACTGCCTGGCAGGAATCACCCCTAAGATGGTTATTAGTAAGTTGTTAAGTTTTTAGTTTTTAGTTTTTAGTTTTTAGTTTTTAGTTTTCTGCTGCGAACTCCATCAGGTATGCCTTGATGAACTCATCTATTTCGCCGTCCATCACACCGTTTACGTCAGAGGTCTGGTGGTTGGTGCGGTGATCCTTGACACGTCGGTCGTCAAACACGTAGCTCCTTATCTGGCTGCCCCATTCGATTTTCTTCTTGCCTGCCTCCACCTTGGCCTGCTCCTCCATGCGGTGCTGGAGTTCCTTCTCATAGAGTATAGACTTGAGCTGGCGCATGGCATTCTCCTTATTCTTGGGCTGGTCGCGGGTTTCGGTGTTTTCAATCAAGATTTCCTCCTCCTCGCCGGTATATGGGTCCTTAAACTGGTAACGTAGGCGAACGCCCGATTCCACCTTGTTGACGTTCTGACCACCTGCACCGCCTGAGCGGAAAGTATCCCATGATACGCGGGCAGTCTCCACATTTATTTCGATAGTGTCATCTACGAGCGGTGTTACGAACACCGAGGCGAACGAAGTCATGCGCTTGCCCTGAGCATTGTATGGGCTTACGCGCACGAGACGGTGCACACCGTTTTCCGACTTAAGGAAGCCGTATGCGTAGTCACCCTCTATGTTGATGGTCACCGACTTGATTCCGGCTTCATCACCGTCGAGAATCTGTGCTATGGATGTCTTGTAGCCATGGCGTTCGGCATAACGCAGATAAAGGCGCATGAGCATCGAGGCCCAGTCTTGCGACTCGGTGCCGCCGGCACCCGAATTGATTTTCAGCACCACACCGAGTTTGTCTTCCTCACGGCGGAGCATGTTGCGCAGCTCAAGGTCTTCCACCTGCTTAGTGAGGGCATTGTAATTATCGTCGATGTCTTGTTCGGTCACGAGTCCCTCCTTGAGGAAATCCATGGCGAGCTGCAGCTCCTCGAGTTGCTTTTCGACGGCAGTGTAAGAATCTATCCAGAAATGGATACCCTTGATCTTTCGCATCTGAGCCTCCGCCTTCTCGCGGTCGTCCCAAAAATCGGCTACATGCGTGCGGAGTTCCTCCTCCTCCACCTCGATTTTCTTCGAATCGATGTCGAGATATCGTTTGAGGTCGGCCACACGGGTCTCTACATGTTTAAGTTGGTCGGAAGTTATCATTATTCAGTAAGTGTTGTAAGTATTAAGTCAGAGTTGTGAGTTATGAGGTGGATTACAATACATTTAGTCCTATAAGACTTAATTTCCGATAAGCTTAGTAGGGATAGTTGTCGGCATACATTGCCTCTATTCTATCGGCATAGTTGCGGGCCACTACGGCTCGTCGCACCTTCATGGTGTTGGTCACCTCGCCGTTCATTATAGAGAAATGATGAGAAAGGAGCGAGATTCGCTTTATTTTCTCAAAGTCGGCGATATCCTTCTGGAAAGGCTGTATCTGGTTCATCATGAACTTCACCACACGAGGGTCGTTCATCAGGGCCTCGGTGTCGTCGATGTCGATATTATGATGCTTCGCCCAGGAGCGGAGTTGTGAAAGGTTCGGCACCACGAGCGCAGTGACGAACTTGCGTTGGTCACCGATTACGGCCACCTCATCGATATACTTGCACTCGGCCAGGCGGCTCTCCATCATCTGCGGGGCGATATATTTGCCGTTTGAGGTCTTGAAGAGGTCCTTGACACGTTCGGTAAGCACGAGTGCACCCTCGGGAGTGAAATATCCGGCGTCGCCGGTGCGTAAGAAGCCATCGTCGGTAAAAGCGGAGGCGTTGGCCTCGGGGTTCTTGAAATATCCTGATGTGACGGTGGGACCCTTCACGAGAATCTCACCATTAGAATCAATGCGCACCTTGATGCCCGGCAGCGGCAGTCCCACAGTGCCGATGATGTATCCCCTCTTTGGGAAGCAAGAGACGGTGGCAGTGGTCTCGGAGAGACCGTAGCCTATTATAATGTCGATGCCGAGCGAGTGGAAGAACTCGCAGATGTTGTCGGAGAGGGGTGCACCGGCAGTGGGGTAGAAATTGGGGTTGGGAATGCCGATTGCCTTTTTGAGGCGTGCGAAGACACGCTTGTCCCAGAATCGGTATTCCTTCTCCACGAGCCAAGGCACTTTGCGGCCCGTGCGCTTGTATACGAGGTTACGCTTGCGCCCCACACTTAAAGCCCGGCTTATCATCAGTTTCTGCAGTCGGGGCATACGCTCCACCTTCTCCTTCACGCCGGCATATACCTTCTCCCAGAACCTTGGCACGCAGCACATCAGGTTGGGGTGTACCGAATGGATTGTATCGGCGATGATACGCGGGTCATAATTGATGGCAATTGTGAGTCCACGGGTTATGCAGAAGAAAGACCATGCCTTCTCGAGGATATGCGACATGGGGAGAAACGACATGGATATGTCGTCATCCTTGATAGATGTAAGAAACTCGAGGTGCTTCTCGATGGCTGCGTCATAATTGCCGTGCGATATGCAGACACCTTTCGGCTCGCCGGTGGTGCCGGAGGTATATATCAGTGTGGCGAGGTCGTCGGGAGATGCATTGTCTGCACGCTGCTCCACTTGCCCCGCGAGGTCGTCGGAGGCCTCCATGCCGAGACGCACGAAATCATCCCAGAATATTGTCACCGTGTCATCGTCGAAAAGCTTCAGTCCGTCATTTTTGAAGACCACGATGCGCTTCAGTCCGGGGTTTTTCTTCCAATGGTTGTAGGCCATAGGATACTGGTGCTTGTCGCCTACGAAGAGCACCTTGGCTTCACCGTTTGTGACGATGAAGTCGAATTGTGCCTGCACGCTGCTGGCATAGATCGGTATGCAGGCGATGCGGTTGCGAAAAGCACCGAACTCCGTGATAAGGATTTGCGGAGTGTTAGGCGAGCAGATTGCCACCGTATCCTTTTCCATAAGGCCGAGAGCGGCGAGGGCCTTTGCGGCCACATCCACTTGAACGGCAAACTCTGCCCAGGAGGTAGACATCCATTCCCCATCCTTGCGCCAGCAGAAACGGTAGGCCTCTCGGTCTCCCAGTCTTGCGGCATTTTTGCTGATAATATCAACGAGACGATTTCTCATAACATGCATGAATAAGCGACCGTCCCATAAAAATTATACCGGTATGGACGGACTTTTAGAGTCCATCTCATGGAGTCATGAAACGGCCGTATAAGTAATGAACGGTTCAGGGACGCGATATGTTGCGGTCGAGCATGCGATGTTTGACCAACATTCGGACCGGAGTTGGGGTTATGCCTACAAAAAATATGGCGAGACGGTTCATCCAGCCGTTGATATACTGCATTTTACCTTTCAGCATCATTCGCACGGCCTTGCGGGTGAATTTCTCCGGTGTCTGTATGGCATGGATGTTTACGGCGAGCTTCATCAGGTTCTTGGGGAGTCCGAAGAGGTCGGTCGCGATACCTCCCGGACATGCCACCGTGACATGCACGTTGTCATCTCGCATCTCGTAGTGGAGCGCTCGGGAGAATACTCTAATAAAAGCCTTGGTTGCGGCATACATTGCAATGCCGGGCATGGGTGTCCAGCACGACATCGACGACATGTTCAGGATGTGTCCGCCCCCACGCTCCTTGAATCGGATCGCGAACTCCCGGCTCAGCATGGTCACGGCCCTGACGTGCAGGTCCACGAAGCAACCGAGCTTACGCTCCGTCGTGTCGGTGACCGGGAGGAAAGAGAAAATGCCGGCATTGTTGATAAGGATATCGGGGTCGAGGCCCTTTAGGTCGCAATAGTCCATGATAACCTTGGAGGCATCCGGTCGGGTGAGGTCACAGAAGAGAGGGTATGTCCTGACGCCGGAGTCGCGGGTCACCGATGAGGCGCACTCATCGAGCTGAGGCTGCTGGTTAGAGACCATCACGAGGTTGCAGCCCATGGAGGCGAGCGTGCGGCAGAAACATAAGCCTATGCCGCTGCTTGCACCGGTCACCACTGCGAGATGCCCCGAAAGGTCATACTTTTTTGACATCAGTTTCTTTTTTTGATTTTTTCAATCTCGCGTACGATTCCCTTGGGCAGGTTCTCGCAATGCTTGTGGCATGCCATCTCGCGCGAGTACATGCGGGCTATGCAATAATTCACATGGTCGCAGTCGCACCTGTGGTTTGTATCTCCGGCATGGAGCATACGGTTTACGAAATCGGGTTGGTTGAGCAGGGCGCGTCCCATCTGCACGAAATCGAACCCCTCGTCGCCGAGCACGGTGTCGGCTCCTTTGCGGTCGATCACGCCACCCACATATATGAGCGGTAGCTTAAGCTCGCGGCGGAAGAGGCGGGCATCGTCGAGAAAATAAAGTGGCTTGAAGGGTTCCGGCTTTATCATAAAGCGGCCTGCGAGGCGCACACCATATTTCAGCCACAGCTGCTTCATGTAATGAGTCATGGCAAATATCGGCATCTCGCCACGCATCACATACATGGGGGCCTTGCTGACGAATCCCCCCGAAAGCACCATGCCATGCACGCCGGCGCGTTCTATCTCCTTGGCCACGGTGAGGCAATCATCTATCTCAAGGCCACCTTTGAAACCATCACGCATGTTGGTCTTGACAATCAGGGCCATGTCGGAACCGGCGGCCTTTAGCGACTCCTCGAGACACATGTGCATGAACGTCATCCTGTTTTGTAGCGGACCGCCGAACTCGTCGCGCCTGTGGTTGGTATAAGGGGAGAGGAACTGCGAGATGAGGTATCCGTGGCCGGCGTGCACCTCCACGCAGTCGAACCCGGCATCGCGGGCGGTGCGCACCGCGTCGCCGAAATAGCGGGCTATTTGTGTAAGTTCATCCTTGCGCAGGCCACGCACGAAAGTAGGTGAATATAGATTGAATCCGGTGCATGCGCCTACAGGGGTGCTTCCGGTGGTGGAGCGGTGGGTCATGTTGCCGCAATGGCCAATCTGGATAGAGGCTTTTGCACCGGCTTGGTGTATACCGTCGGTGATTTCGCGCAGTTGCGGCACAATCTCAGGCCGGAGCCACAACTGGGTGTCGAAAGATAGTGCAGAGCGGCATATGCCGGCGTATGCGAGGGTTGTCATGCCCACTCCGCCGCGTGCCACAGAGAGGTGGTAGTCGCGGAGCATATCGGTGGGACCGTTGTCGCGCCCCATACCCTCGAATGCAGCCGAGCGTATTGTGCGGTTGCGCAGCTCAATAGGTCCAAGTTTTGCCGGTGTGAAAAGTTTCATTGTTTTAAGTGTTAGGTCAGAGTTATGAGGTGGGTCTTGACTCTGATTCTATTGATGTTAGTATATGAATGGGATTATATATCTTCTCTTTAGCGACTTGTATTCGTTGCCAAATTCGGAGATATACCTTTTGTGGAGAGTTTTAGCCCTTGGGGCAAGGTTGGCGAAAGTCCATATCAGGAAAGCGAGGCCGCCGAGGCTCCAGGTCAAGATGGCGAAGCCTGCCCATTCGGTCAGCTCGCCGAAATAGTTGGCCGAGGTGACGTAGCGGTACATGCCTCCACGCGGTATATAGTGCCGGGTGTCACCCGGCTTGCGCAGATGCCTTATGATATAATCAGCGCGAAGGTTTATTGCCATGCCTGCGAAGAAAAACAGGGTGCCCAATATAAAGAGAGGGCTACAGAGCCATGATGCCGGATACATCGAAGCCAGGGCAACGTAAAAAATCCAGCCACCTATCATGTAGCAGTTCACCACGTTGAATAAGATTCCCATCAAGATAATGGCCAACGGCATACGGCTTTTGCCACGTATAAGCAGCGGGAAGATGAAAGAACGTTGGAAATAGTGTAACAGGAAAAGCGAGGCCATGACGGCAGGGGCGGGATCTGCGGCTCTTGGACTGAGAATCCAGAGCAAAAGCATGCAGATGAACGATGGAGCCTCCATAAGCACCCAGCCGAGACGGTTGTTGAGCGTTGGACCCCACTTGCTGTTGTACATCATGCCGTAGCCTGCTGAGATACGCTGCAGGGCGCAGAAAGTCACCACCGCCAGCACGAGCATCGTGCAGACCACACCATAATAGAAGTCTTGTTGGAACATTTGCAAATCAATAAAGTCAGGCCCGGTGCATTATAAACGGGCAGACGATTACGGTGCAAATATATTAAAAAATCATTTAAATGACAAGATATTTTGCCAAAAGGTGTAAAAATTGGCCTTTTGGGGATGTGAATGCGATATTTATTATAAAAATATGAGTGGGTATTCATAGGCACAGACTAATTGTAGACTAATTGTTGTAAGGAATAATTTTGAGGGTTTGTGGAAAAAGTGTTAAATTTGCAGAATATTTAATGTTAAAACTACATCAGGATCTAACATCATGTTAAAATTCAAAATCGGGGGGGAAATTTTATTGCCCTTGTTTTTGTCGTTAGTGGCCGTGTTGCAATCGGCTGCTATGACAGTTTATTATGACAACACTGCTTCAGGGTGGGGTGAAGTGTACTGCTATGCCTGGAAGGAGAATCCAAAGCAAGAGAATGCTAAATGGCATGGTGTGAGCATGACGCGCATAGATGGCACCAACTATTGGGAATATGAGGTGCCGGAGGGTTTGGACAATGTCATATTCAATAACGGAAGTGCACAGACGGCAGACTTGGTTGCATACGAAGATATGGTTTATACCAAAGATGGACCGACGGGCAAGGATGCTTATGAATATGGTATATTGACAGGACCGGCCAAGCCCTTTAATGTCTACTTCGATAACTACGAATCAACGTGGGGCACAGTGTGCTGTAAAGTCAAGTTGAAAGATCAGGAAGTCGGCTCAGGTGCAGGCGAGACGATGGAACTTTATAACGGTTCTATCTACAAACTTACTGTCCCTGCCGATTGCGAGGCGTTGATATTTAACGATGGAGGTACAGTTATACTAAGTCAAGTGGCTGCTGTTGCCAACATGGTGTACACAATGTCAGGTAGCACCAACACGAAAATCAGTGAGTGGTCAACACCAGTGCGTGGAGATGTATATGTTTATTTACATGGAGATTGGTCTAATCCCAAAGCATATGTTTATACGGAGAAGGGGGGTAAGACTATATATAATGAAGGATTTCCCGGTGTCGCGATGGAGAAAGATGAGGCTACCGGCTATTGGCGTTACAAATTGCCGGAAGAGTTCAAGGCCAAATCGAGGGTTATAATCTCTGCCGATAATAACCGATATCCCGAAGATGGTCAGCCGGGCATGCTGCTCGAGCGTAAGTCGATGATACTTGTGGCCTCTACTCATGATTGGCTTGATTATGAGACTTACAGGCCCATCGATCCTAACCGCGAGAGTCCTCTCGG
This sequence comes from uncultured Muribaculaceae bacterium, assembly GCA_910586175.1. Lineage (GTDB taxonomy): Bacteria > Bacteroidota > Bacteroidia > Bacteroidales > Muribaculaceae > Lepagella. The sequence goes on from CAJUIJ010000050.1 coordinate 11,640, forward strand.
CAAATATGAGAGCCATGAAGATAAGGATGGCACTGTGGTGGTGACCGGTACAGCCGGAACTCTCTACGTGACCCCTTGGGCACCGGAGATTGTGCGTATCTTCACACTTGGCAATAACGCCACAGCTAAAGAGCCGAGAAAATCAATATCGGTGGTCGATAAGGATGACGAGACACTCGTATACGATTTCCCCGAAATGAGTTACAAAGTCAGCGATGATGATGACTTTGTGTATATCGACATATATGATGAGGCGGAGAAGCGACTTGAAGTGCATGTAAGCAAAGATAAGTTGCTTGTTACGTTTTATGAGAATGATAAGCTATTGCTCGCAGAGTCGCAGGGACTCGTCAACAGCCCCGGTGGCAACAGCAGCCGCGTGAGCTTCGCAGGAAATGGCGGTAATGAGGCCTTCTACGGAGGTGGTTATAACGGCAACTACACCAACCTTGACGGCAAGAGTATGGTGATGAACAATACCCAGCAGGGTGGTTGGGAGCAAGGTGCCGGCGGACCCAACAACATCTGCATACCTTACTACGTGTCCACACGCGGATATGGAGTGTTCTTCGACTCCCACTATCGCGGGGCGAAGATTAGCCCAAGCAAAGATGGTTCATCATACACCTCATCTTCAACCGACCCGATAGCATATTACTTCTGCGGTGGCGGCACTATGGAAAAGGCCATGCAGAATTATAACCTTCTTACCGGCCATCAGCCGTTGCCCCCATATTGGACATTGGGCTATATCTCCTCAAAGTTTAGTTTCATCAGCGACAACGAGGCGAGAAATGTGGCTGTTAACACACGCAATGTGAACGTGCCAATTGACGGTATAGTGCTCGACATAGCATGGCAGGGTGGCAGCAAAGGTACATCCGGTACATACGGCATGGGCTTTTTGGATTGGGATCCCGACAATTATCCCAACAAAGGCCAGATGGTCAAAGACCTGCTGAAAGATAATGTACATACAGTGGCAATCTGCGAGCCCTTTTTCAACAGTGCCGGCAATGCCTCTGCCAACTATAATTACTTGAAGAATCAAGGCTGGCTTGCCGATACAAAAGTGACAGCCAATGGTAATATGAATTGGATAAGCGGAGGTGCCGATGTAGGCCTTATCGACGCTTCAAATCCTGAGGCAATGACTTGGTTTGCCGACCAGCTTGTTCCGCACTCTATAGATGGCATGTCGGGTTGGTGGCTTGACCTTGGTGAGCCTGAGGCATATAATGAAAATTTTGAGGGAAATACCCGTCATAAAGGAGGCTCACCGAGTCAGGTACACAACGAGTTCGGCAACCTGTGGACAGGAGCCATTTACAAGCGACTCGCCACATCGACAGAGAAGACTGTAACCGCTGATGGTGAAGAGATAGAACTTAGGGAGATGCGCCATATGACGCTTCCGCGTGCCGGAACTGCCGGTATGCAGCGTTACGGAGCGATGCCCTGGACCGGCGATATAAAGCGCAGCTGGGGAGGTCTGGCAGCGCAGGTGCCGGCACTTGTGAGTGCGGCCATGTCGGGTGTCAGCTTCTTGGGTTCGGATATAGGCGGTTTCACGGCAACCTATGGTATGGATCAGGATCTTTATCGCCGCTGGGTGCAGCTTGGTGTGTTCTATCCGATGATGCGTACACACTCTGCCACAGAGCCGGAGGTGTGGAAATATGACCGAGTGCTCGACGATGTGCGCAACGCCATCAACCTGCGATACGCATATCTTCCCTACACCTACACCCAGGCTTATATGCAGACAGCTTACGGCACTCCGATAGCTCGTCCTATTGGCTTCGATGATGCTGAAGACCCGATGAAAACAGCCAACTGTATAGATGAGTACCTATGGGGTCCGGATCTGCTTGTGGCTCCGGTGCTTTCTTACAGCGACAAGCGCGAGATCGTCTTCCCTTCGGGCGATTGGCTCGACATGAACGACTTCAAGACAATACATGCCGGCAACAGCAAATACACGGCCAATGTGCCCAAGAGCCAGCTTCCCCACTTCATGCGCAGGGGTTCGTTGGTGACACGCTACAAGCAGGACACATATACCAACACCGTGTCGATTGAGAGCGACAAGCTCTACGTGGACTACTTCCCGACCTACGACGACACCCCAACTTACGGCTACTTCTATGATGACGACAAGAAAGGTGTAGACAATGTGCGCACCGGCAAATACCAGCTCATGCACTTCGTGGGTCAGGCCAGCGGTCCGGACGATCGTAACGCACTCGCCATAGGCGTGGGACGCTTCGGCGACGGCTGGGATGGAATGCCCGCTACTCAAGATGTGACTTTCCGTATTCGCGATTTCAAGATTAAACCCTCATCATCTTCCGATGCGACACTCACCCCAGGTGAAGTGAGCATAATAAGAGGCTATATCACTCCCAACGATGCCGATATAGTACCGCGCAAGGCCGCCGGCCCTGACTACTGGACCGAAGAGGAAGTGCAGAAATATAATTCACTCGATGAGCTTGAGAAGGGTGACAAGGCCGGCTATTATCATCAGGACGGCACATTCTATCTGCGCATGCCTCAGATGCGCACCGACCGCAAGTATGTTATGAACTTTGGTAAAGAGTATGTCCATACCGGAGTGGAGGAACTTGTGGATATGACAGCGATGACCCTCAGCTATGGCGGTGGTCTCTTCACCTACATGCTGCCCGAAGGCACTGAAGATGCCAAACTCGAAGTCTACAGCGTGACAGGTGCCAAGGTGGCTTCGGTAAGCGGACTCAAGACCACAGGATATGCCGAGCAGGCCGGTGTTGAGCTTGCCGATGGCGTGTATGTGGGAGTGCTCAGCGGCAAGGGTTCCAACGGAGTCGTGAAGAGTAAGACCGTGAAAATGGTGGTGAAATAAAACATCCGAAATAAATGAACGTTAGAAAAGAGGGGACTTCCCGGTGGGAAGGCTCCTCTTTTTCACATCTACAGAACAGGTAAAAATGATACAAGTGTCGAAGCGCGGGCAGGAGATGCCCGCTTCCCCTATACGCAAGTTGGCCGGTGCCGCCCGCGAAGCAGAGAAGCGTGGGGTGCGTGTTTACAGACTAAATATAGGTCAGCCCGATGTGCCCACACCTCCGCAGGGCATAGAGGCGGTGCACCGCATGGATCGAAAGGTGCTCGAATATTCACCCTCCGAAGGGCTTGAGAGCTTGCGCTGCAAGCTGTCGCAATATTACAGCGGATATGGCCTGGAGATATCGCCCGAAGAGATAATCGTGACAAGCGGAGGTTCGGAGGCGGTGCTGTTCGCCTTCATGTCGTGTCTGGATCCGGGCGACGAGATAATCGTGCCCGAGCCGGCCTATGCCAACTATATGGCGTTCGCAATCTCGGCGGGGGCAAAGATAGTGCCTGTCACCTCAACCATAGAGCAAGGTTTCGCATTGCCCCCTATCGAGGAGTTCGAGAAGCTGATTACACCCCGCACACGCGGCATATTGATATGCAACCCGAATAACCCTACCGGCTACATATACACCCGCGACGAACTTGAAGCGATAGCCGACCTTGTGCTTCGCCACAACCTCTTCCTCTTCAGCGACGAGGTGTATCGCGAATTCTGCTACTCCGACCAGCCCTTCATCTCGGTGATGAGCCTCGGGAAACTTCGTGAGCATGCCGTGCTGATCGATTCCGTGTCGAAACGCTACAACGAATGCGGCATACGCATCGGGGCCTTGGTGAGCCATAATGCGGAGGTGCGTGCCAATGTGATGAAATTTTGTCAGGCGAGATTGAGTCCGCCGCTGTTGGGCCAGATAGTTGCCGAGGCTTCGGTCGATACTCCGCAGGCCTATATGCGCATGGTGTATGATGAATATCTGAAACGCCGCAACTTTTTGATAGAGCGCATCAACCGGATAGAGGGGTGCTACACGCCGATGCCCATGGGGGCATTCTATACGGTGGCTGCATTGCCGGTAGATGATGCTGACGAGTTCTGCCGCTGGTGTCTTGAAGAGTTCAGCCACGAAGGAGCCACAGTGTTTATGGCTCCGGCCTCAGGTTTCTACAGCGACCCCGGGTTGGGGCGCAACCAGGTGCGCATAGCATATGTACACAATGTGGAATACTTGGGCGAGGCTTTGGATGTGCTTGAGG
>CAJUIJ010000051.1 GCA_910586175.1 uncultured Muribaculaceae bacterium
GATTTGGCTGCCATAAAAATTTTATTGAATCAAATTTAAACAGTTTCTTAGAGATCGGTGTCTAATCAGTTCTTGAATACAAGTTCATCGCCCTCTGCGTCGATGGTGATGGGGTGCTCGCGGTCGACTTTCTGGCTCAATATATCTTTCGACAACTGATTTAGCACAAGCCGCTGTATGGTTCGCTTCACCGGACGGGCTCCAAACTCGGGGTCGTAACCATCGTCGGCAAGAAGTTCCAATGCCTGTTTGGTAACATTCAGGGTTATACCGTTGGAGGCAAGCATACGCTGCACGCTCTTGACCTGGATGTTGACAATCTCAAGGATTTCCTTCTTGTCAAGTGGCGTGAACATCACAGTCTCATCAATACGGTTCAAGAACTCCGGACGGATTATCTGTTTCAGCCTATCCATCACATCCTGCTTGGTAGTGGTGACAATCTCCTCTTTTTCGGCTTCCGATTTGTCGTTGTAACCGGTAAACTTTTCGCGGATTATGTCGCTACCCATATTGGAGGTCATGATGATGATAGTATTCTTGAAATTGATGAAACGACCCTTGTTGTCGGTGAGCCGACCATCATCAAGCACCTGAAGCAAGATATTGAAAACATCAGGATTAGCCTTCTCTATCTCATCAAACAGCACCACTGAATATGGTTTGCGGCGCACAGCCTCAGTGAGCTGACCACCCTCCTCATATCCAACATATCCCGGAGGCGCTCCGACAAGTCGCGACACACTATGCTTCTCCATATATTCCGACATGTCGATTCGGGTCATCATATCCTCATCGTCAAAGAGGTATTCGGCAAGTGCCTTGGCAAGCTCGGTTTTACCGACACCGGTAGTACCCAAGAATATAAACGAGCCGATAGGACGACGCGGGTCGTTTAGCCCTGCGCGTGAACGTCTCACCGCATCCGACACGGCACGTATGGCATCTTCCTGACCCACCACACGCTTGTGCAGTTCCTCTTCCAAATGCAGAAGCTTCTCCTTCTCGCTCTGAGCCATCTTCTTGACGGGGATTCCGGTCCAGCGGCTCACCACTTCGGCGATATCCTCTGCGTCCACCTCTTCCTTGATCATGGCTCCTTCGCCCTGAAGTTCTTTCAGCTTCGTCTGGATAGCCTTGTTCTCCTCCTCTTTCTGCTTAATCTTAGAATATCTGATTTCAGCCACTTTCGCATAGTCTCCCTCACGTTCGGCACGTTCTGCCTCATAATTGAGCTGTTCTATGTCTATCTTGTTCTGCTGAATCTTGTTTATCTCATTTTTCTCAGCCTGCCACTTTGCACGGAGCGATTTTTCCGTATCGCGCAAGTTGGCGAGATCTTCATCTATCTCCTTGAGCTTGTAAGTATCGTTCTCCCGCTTGATAGCCTCTCTCTCAATCTCGAGCTGCTTGATTTTACGGCTTGTCTCATCAAGAGCCTGAGGCTGAGAGTCCATCTCCAAACGCAGTTTGGAGGCAGCCTCATCTATAAGGTCGATAGCCTTGTCGGGCAGGAAACGGTCGGTGATATATCTCACAGAGAGCTGCACGGCAGCGATAATGGCCTCGTCCATAATACGCACTTTGTGGTGGTTCTCATAACGCTCTTTCAAGCCACGGAGTATCGATATTGCCGACATCTCGTCAGGCTCGTCCACCATCACTTTCTGGAACCTGCGCTCCAGTGCCTTGTCTTTCTCGAAGTATTTCTGATACTCATCGAGTGTAGTTGCACCGATCGACCTCAACTCTCCGCGAGCAAGCGCAGGCTTGAGTATGTTGGCAGCATCCATAGCGCCTTCACCCTTACCGGCTCCCACAAGTGTGTGTATCTCATCGATAAAGAGGATAATCTCACCCTCGCTTTTAGTCACTTCGTTGACTATCGCTTTGAGTCGTTCCTCAAATTCTCCCTTATATTTTGCACCGGCCACGAGTGCACCCATGTCGAGCGAATATATCTGTTTAGACTTCAGGTTCTCAGGCACGTCACCTCTCACCACTCGCATGGCAAGTCCCTCGGCTATTGCAGTCTTACCTGTGCCGGGTTCGCCCACAAGCATAGGGTTGTTCTTGGTGCGTCGCGACAGAATCTGTAGTACACGCCTGATCTCTTCATCGCGGCCAATCACGGGGTCGAGCTTGCCGTTGCGTGCGCGGTCATTCAGGTTGATTGCATATTTGCTAAGAGCCTGATAGCTCTCCTCCGCGCTCTGGTCCTTTACAGTATTGCCCTTGCGGAGTTCCTGGATTGCAGCCTTAAGCCCTTTCTCATCGACTCCATTGTCTTTAAGTATCTGTGATGCCTTGCTGCGTGCCTGGAATATACCCATAAGCATCGACTCCACCGATACATATTCATCGCCCATAGATTTAGAAAAGTCTATGGCTTTTTGAAGTGCTTCGTTAGATTCGCGACTCAGAAATACATCTCCGCCGCTCACTTTTGGCAATGTGGAAATTGTCTGGTCCACTCCCATCTTCACTCCATTGAGATTTGCTCCCAACTTCTGGAAGATGAAGTTCATTATGGTCTCGCTTTCAGAGATGATAGCCTTGAGCAAGTGTACAGGCTCTATCTGCTGCTGCCCGCTTTGCTTCGTGTAGTCAATGGCTTTTTGGACCACCTCCTGCGACTTGATTGTGAAATTGTTGAAATTCATAGTATATGTGGATTATTTGTGTTTAAATTGTTCATTGCAGTGATAGCATAAACCAAGCCAATTTTATACTTAGTGTGTTTTTCAGTTTAGTCATGCAATTATGTACATGCAATGCAATGCTTTCAATAATATAACAACCTTGTCGCTTTATGGTTGAAAAAAACCGCGACTTTATTAACAAAGTCGCGGTTTGTCATTATTGGCAATTATTATTTTGTCAATATGTGTTTATGCCTGTAGTTATCTGCTTAATCAGATGTTTTCGCTCATCATCGGATTCTCCTCTACAGGAGTTGTGCCATGACCCTCCTTGATAAAGAGCACACATACGGCACCAACAAGCAGAAGCACGCCTGCAAGCACGAGCATTACACCTTCGGGAGCGAGTTGCCCCGGCTCTGTGAAGAAGCTTAGTATTGCACCTCCACATACGGCTGCCACAATCTGAGGCAGACAGATAGTGCCGTTGAAGAGTCCGAGATATGTCCCCATGTGACCTCCTGTCAAAGAGTTGGTAAGGATGGTGAAGGGTAGTGCAAGCATTGCTGCCCATGCGCATCCTATCATCGCATAAGAGATGAAGAGCATGTATTGGTTGGTGAAGAATGATGTAGATATGAACCCGATGCCACCAATCACAAGGCTTACAATATATGCGGCCTTGCGGTTCTTGATAAATGGTATAACCGCTGCCCATATTACAGAGCCGATGGCCTGAACGGTAAAAAGAACACCCACCCAGTCGCCGGCTGCCTGATATTGCTGTGATGCCGTGTCGAGAACCACACGTGAACCGTCCTCCAATACCGGAGTTTCAAATGCACCGGCTGCTATTGTGCCGTTGGTATATGTCCACATATACATGAAGGCGGCCCAGCAGAAGAACTGCACCAAACCCACTGTCCAGAATGTCTTCGGAGCATGTATGAGCAGGGTGATGATGTTTGCTTTCTCTTTATTGCCATCTTTGGTTTCTTCTGGCACGCCATGATACTCGTTATAAAGTTCAGGTGGATACTCCTTTACTTTGACCGTAGTGTATATTACGCAGAGTATCAATATGATGGCACCACCGTAGAATGACCATATCACTGAGTCGGGCACAACTCCCTTAGGGGCGACCGATGTGATGCCTATGGCTGTAAGTATAATGGGGAAGAGGTAGCCCACCAGCGAGCCGGCGTTGCAAAGAAAACTCTGTATTGAATAGGCGAGACCTTTCTGTTTTTCATTCACGGTGTCACCAACCATCATCTTGAATGGCTGCATAGCCACATTGATCGACGTGTCGAGAAACATCAATGATATAAGTCCGAATATCATTGCAGCCGACACGGTCATATGGAAACTGCCGGCATTAGGCAGCAGACACATCACTATCACAGCAACAAGCGCACCGGCAAACAGGTAGGGTATGCGTCGGCCAAACCTGTTCCATGTCCTGTCGCTCATGACACCGATAATGGGCTGCACTATGATGCCCATAAGTGGTGGAAGTATCCAGAAGTAGGAGAGGTTGTGGGGGTCTGCGCCCAGGGTCGCGAATATTCGCGAGATGTTTGCGCTCTGGAGGGCGTATGCTATCTGAACGCCGAAAAATCCAAAGCTTAAGTTCCATAATTTCCAGAAACTTAAATTAGGGGGAGTTTTCATGTCTGTTATCTTATGTTAGTTAGTTTTTATTTGTGAATATAGCCATTCTATTTCTGCCGGCCATTGGGTCGGGTCCGGTGTCTCGAGTATTATCGGCATGTTGTCAAATCTCGGGTCGTTGACGAGTCTGATGAAAAACTCTTCGCCCAACGATCCTTTGCCTATCAATTCATGGCGGTCTATGCGAGAGCCTAATGTGCGCTTGTTGTCATTAAGGTGCAATGCCCTGAGATATTGCGCACCGATGTTCTCGTCAAACTCGCGCCATGTCTGTGCATAACCCTCTTCCGAAGCCAGGTCATATCCTGCCGAATGTGAATGACACGTGTCGATGCACACCCCAATGCGGCTTTTATCTTCCACCTTGTCGATGATGTGGGCAAGTTGCTCAAATCTGTATCCGAGATTGCTACCTTGGCCTGCTGTTGACTCAAGCACCGCCGTCACGCCACTTGTCTGGTCGAGGGTGATGTTGATGCTTTCTGCTATCAGGTCAAGACATGCATCCACCTCCATCAAGTTTAGATGACTGCCGGGGTGAAAGTTGAGCAATGTGAGTCCCAATTGCTCGCAGCGACGCATCTCGTCGAGAAAGGAATCTCTTGATTTCTGAAGTTTCTCTGCATCGGGGCTTCCAAGGTTTATCAGAAAATTATCGTGTGGGAGTATAACAAATGCGTCATATCCTTTCGCCTCGCAATTGCGCTTGAATTCATCAGCTTTTTCCTCAGTAATAGCTTTCGATTTCCATCGCGAACTCATCCCGGTGAATAGTGCGAATGCTTTCGCACCTATCGACGCGGCTTCAAGTGGGGTGTTTTGTATACCTCCGCTTGCACTTACATGTGCTCCTATATATTTAGGCATATTAGATTTTGGCTATTGAATATTTGGTTTTTATTTTTAGGGCCAAGGTGTTTTGCACCTCAGCCGATGTAGGTAGGAGAGTGCCGTGTGTGAGTTTTTTGAGTTCTGTTCACGGCGTGATTAGTTTGCAACCTCAAAATTACTAATTTTTTTGCAATTTATCCCCCTATGTCGGAAAAATTCGTTAATAATATATTAATTTTGTAGCCGATGGAATTATCTAAGACAAAAATGAATATCTATGCCACGCTTGGAGCTGCAAAGATGCGCCGCAAGCATGGCTTGTTTGTTGCTGAGGGTCGCAAGTGTGTGTCTGACTTGATGAGGAGTTTTTCTCCGGTGTCCTTGATAATCGAGAAGGGTTCTTCTTGTGAGTGCGATTGGTCATATCATGCTGCCGATGCTGCATTTGACGTATGTGTTGCTTCTCCTGAGCAGATGAACAAGATATCCAATCTGTCAACGCATACCGATGTAATAGGTATTTTCAAGTTGCCCGATAGGAGTGCTGTTGCTGATTATGAATTGCCACATGGTCTATATATGATGCTCGATGGTGTTCAGGATCCCGGCAATCTCGGCACTATAATCCGCACATGTCATTGGTTCGGAATTTCCAAGATTTTCGCTTCGCACGACACAGTGGATGTTTTCAACCCTAAAACCTTGCAGGCCACTATGGGATCGGCTGGTAGGGTGGAGGTGATTTACTGTAATCTCGGCGATGTGATCGATGCCAATCCCTCTTTGCCTGTTTATGGCACTCTGCTTGAAGGTACAGATATTTTCAGCACAGTGTTGGATGATTCCGGCTTTATTGTGATGGGTAATGAGGGTAAAGGCTTGTCTGATGCTATCAGGGCGAAAATATCCAAGCCTCTGTTTATTCCACCGGCCTCTGCCGACCATCCCGAATCTCTCAATGTGTCAATTGCTGCCGCGATAGTCTTATCGCAGTTTGTAAAGTGATGCGAAAAGAAGAGCTGCATATAATCATTTCATGATTTCATCTTCGTCTGCTTCCATTCACCGGAGGCAGGAATGCGTCGGCATAATGCTTCAGCTCATAGTTGTCGCGGTTGCCGGTCAATGTCACTATGTCAAATCGGTATTGGTAGCGGAATTGCTGCTGTCGCAGATATATGTCTGCCCCGCGAATCATCTTATTTCGTTTGCGATAGTTCACTGCCTCTACAGGATCCTGACCTCCTGCCATGCGCGACTTCACTTCCACAAATATCAGAGTGCGCTCTTTCTCAAGTATCAGGTCTATCTCCAGGTGATTTCCTATCCTGTAGTTGCGCTCTCTGATAATATACCCTTCCTTTATAAAGTATTCGCCCGCTATCTGTTCGGCTTCCGCTCCCCACTCCCTGTTCCGATGTCCTAAAGCTTTACGCTGGTCTTTATCCATATTGCTGTGTTTGGCAGATTTTATTATAAAAACATGTCTTGCAAATAAAAAAAGGTGGAGGCATAATCAGCTTCCACCTCTTTATATCATGATTTCTAATATTTCAGTCAGAATGCCTTGAAACTCATGTCAAGTCCTTTAACACTATGTGTCAATGCTCCCACCGAAATGAAGTCGACTCCGGCCTCGCCATAGCTGCGCAGGTTTTCGAGCGTTATGCCACCCGATGACTCGGTCTCATATTTGCCATCTACCATCTTCACAGCTTCCTTGGTCAGCTCAGGCGTGAAATTGTCAAACATGATTCGGTTCACACCTCCATGTTCCATAACTCGTCTTATATCATCAAGACTTCTCACTTCCACCTCAATCTTGAGATTCTTGCCATTCTGTTTGCAGTAGTCATTGGCACGGTCGATTGCTTTCTCTATGCCACCGGCAAAATCTATATGGTTATCTTTGATGAGAATCATGTCGAAAAGACCGATGCGGTGGTTTGTTCCGCCTCCAATCTTTACAGCCTCTTTCTCAAGAAGACGCATGCCGGGAGTAGTCTTGCGAGTGTCGAGCACTTTTGTATTCAAGCCTTCAAGTTCATCTTGATAACGGCGTGTCATTGTGGCTACACCGCTCATGCGCTGCATGATGTTGAGCATGGTGCGCTCTGCAATCAGCAGCGAGCGTATCGGCCCTTCTGCCGTAAATACGATGTCGCCTTTTTTAACCTTTGCGCCATCTTCTATCATAACTTCCATCTTTATCGACGGGTCAAGCTTTTCAAACACCTTGCGTGCCATATCAACACCCGCTAAAATACCATCTTCTTTGATGATGAGACGGCTGCGTCCCATTGCATCTGACGGTATGGTTGAGAGGGTAGTATGGTCCCCATCTCCTATGTCTTCGGCAAACGCCAGCTCAAGTAAATCGTCTATAAGCTGATCTGTAGTCTTCATTAGTTTTTATCTTGAGTTTTATCTTGTTTTGATTTGTGTATCGTGATTTGTCATTTTATGCCGTCACGCTCGAGAAGTGCATCTACGGTCGGCTTCTTGCCCCTGAATTCCACATAAAGTTCCATGGGGTCTTTGGTATCGCCACTCTGAAGCATCTTCAAGAATTTGTCGGCAGTCTTACGGTCGAATATGCCATTCTCCTTGAATGCTGCGAATGCGTCGGCATCCAATTCCTCTGCCCATTTGTAGCCATAATATCCGGCTGCATATCCACCTGAGAATATATGGCCGAAAGATGGCGATGTGACACAACCTTCCACTGCCGGGAACACGCGAACCGGATCCTGGGCTTTTTCCTCAAATTCCTCTACGTTGGCCGAAGCGCGGAGTGGCTCTTCGATAGTGTGGTATGCCATGTCAAGGTATCCGAAGCCAAGCTGACGCAGGGTGGAATAGGCTGCTCCATACTGTGCCGACTTTACGAAGCGGTCGAGCAAGTCTGACGGTATCTTCTTGCCGGTCTTGTAGTGACGTGCAAAACCATCGAGATATTCCTTGCGTGTCAGGAAGTTCTCATTAAATTGGGAGAAGAGTTCCACAAAGTCATGGTCTACGTTGGTGCCGCTGAGACTCTCATATTTGGCTTCAGCAGAAAGTCCGTGGAGTGCATGTCCAAATTCGTGTAGGAAAGTCTCAACCTCATTGGCTGTGAGTAGCACAGGCTCATTGCCGACCGGCTTGGAGAAGTTGCATACTATCGAGATGAGGGGAAGCTCTCTGTTGCCTTCATCATCTTTCGACTCTGCGCGGAATTCTGTCATCCATGCGCCGGGCGACTTGCCGGCTCTGTAGAAAAAGTCTGCATATAGAAGCCCCAAGAGTGAGCCATCCTTGCGATATACTTCATAAACCCTCACATCAGGATGGTAGGGTTCCACCTTCTTCGTTTCCTTGAATTTGTAGCCATAGAGCTTGGTGGCGAGTCCAAATACCCCATCGATGGTTTTGTTGAGCTCAAAATAAGGTCTTAGGTCTTCATCGTTGAATGAATATCGTTCATTCTTCAGCTTGTCTGACCAGTAGGAATAGTCCCAAGGCTGCAATGTAAATGCCTCACCTTCAGTCTTGCGTGCGTAGTCTTCTATCTCCTTAACCTCCTTGCGCATAGGCTCTGTGTATGCCTTGCGAAGGTCTTCAAGAAAACTCATCACGGTCTCGGGTGTGCCGGCCATGGTCTGCTCAAGCGAGTATTCGGCATAATTCTTTCTGCCCATCAATTGTGCTATCTCCAAACGTATGTTCGCGATATCTTTGAGAATCTGCATGTTGCTGAACTCTCCATCTGTGTTCTTGCTACCGTTCAGCTTGTAGAGTTTCTCGCGAAGGTCGCGACGCTGGCTGTATTGCATGAATGGGCTGTAGCTCGGATAGAATATAGACACAAGGTAAAGTGTCTCATCATCTGCCTTACCTTCTTCTGCGAGTGCTTCGGCAGCTGCAGCGCGATATGCTCCTTTTATTGACTCAGGTATGCCGGCAAGGTCTGACTCTTTGAGCCAGATGCGACGGCTTGGGTCTTTCATTCCGTTGGTTACATTCTGCGAGAATTTTACGTTCAGATCCGAAAGTTCAGCACTGAGCTTGCGAAACTTCTCCCTGTCTGCTCCTTTGAGATTTGCTCCTGAATGAACGAACGATTTGTAGGTCTTCTCTATAAGGCGACGGTCTTCATCGGTGAGCGATGTGTCATCATTGCGGCGTTCATATACTTGGTTGATTCTGTCCCATAGGCGCTCGTTGAGCATCATGTTGGTTGAGTGCTCCGACAATGCCGGTGTGACCTTGGCCAAGGTGTTCATAAGCAGTGTGTCGCCTACTGCATTCTCCAGATTGCTGAGTGCAAGTATGGAACGGTTGAGCACTGCGCCGCTGCGGTCTAACGCTACGATTGTATTCTCGAATGTCGGCACACTACGCTGGTTGCAAATGGCATCAATCTCTTCATTCTGGAGTCGTATGCCCTCCATCACTCCCTCTTCATAGTCTGCCGGTGTGATTTTGCTGAACGGGAGTGTGCCATATTGGGCATTCGATCCGCTGATGAGAGGATTGGCCGTTGCTCCATCTACTCCGGTAGCAATTGTCATTAGTGAAATCACTGTCAAAGTATTCATTAATGTCTTTTTCATGTGTTGAACGGTTATTGTATTTTTATTTTTTGCATCTCGCACAAAGTATATGTGCATTGCTGTCAGCTCATCAGAATGTTACTCCAATCATGAGCTTGGCAAACAATATGTAGTTTGTGTCGAATTTAATTGACTCTTTGTTCTTGTCGTTAAGGTGCTGACATGCCAACGACAATATCACATAGCTGCTTGCCTTTGAAGTCTTTTGCAGATTTACACCTATTCCAAGAGCTCCATAAAGGTCGCTCATGGTCTTGCTGTCACCATAGGTGTTGAATGAATAGCCGGCCTGCAGGTTGATGAAACATAGCGAGGGCTTGCTTCTGAAGCTGGAACGGAACACGGCATATACCGGTATCATATTGTTGCCCGAATGAATTGACCTGTGTATACCGGCCCCAAACCCAACTATCTTTATGAATGAGTTCTTGAAACCAATCAGCACGTCTGCATCAAATGTAGACAGATCGTGCGAGGTCATGTCGAGCGACGAACCTGCCTCTGCTCCCCATGTGAAATGAGAGAATGCAAGACTGAGTGTGCTTTGCGGCACAAGGCTTTCTCTCTCAAATCCGTTTTTGCTTATCGTATCGGTAGTCGCTTTTGCTGTGGTTGCCTCACGTGCCGCTTGCGCCCTGCTTGGAAAAAGCAAAGCGCCTGCGGCAAAGAAAATCGTAAGTAGTAAATTCTTTACCATAGGCGCAATGTAAAAATTATATCTTGGAGATTAGATTTGTATTGCCGCGTAGGCTGAATTGAAATTCATGCCACATAGGCTTTTATTCGCCAAGATAACTCTTAAGCAGTTTGCTCTTTTGTCCTTTAAGACGTCGTATGGCTTTCTCCTTAATCTGTCGAACACGTTCGCGTGTGAGGTCAAATTTCGCTCCGATTTCCTCAAGTGTCATCTCCTGACATCCTATGCCGAAAAACATCTTCAGTATATCTCGTTCACGGTCATACAGCTGCTGCAATGCGCGGTCTACCTCTTTGGAAAGTGACTCCTGATTCAAACTGGCATCGGCCATCGGGCTGTCATCGTTGTTAAGAACATCAAGAAGCGAATTGTCTTCTCCCTCTACAAACGGTGCATCGACCGATATATGACGTCCTGACACCTGTATTGTGTCCGATACTTTGTCTACAGGCATGTCAAGTCGTTCAGCAAGCTCTTCTGTGCTCGGACGCCTCTCGTTCTCCTGCTCGAAGCGCGACATCTCTTTGGTTATCTTATTGAGCGAACCTACCTGGTTCAACGGCAAACGCACAATCCTTGACTGTTCAGCAAGTGCCTGCAATATCGACTGCCTTATCCACCACACTGCATATGAAATGAACTTGAATCCTCGTGTCTCATCAAATTTCTGTGCGGCTCTTATGAGTCCAAGGTTACCCTCGTTGATCAAGTCGGGAAGACTGAGGCCTTGGTTCTGATACTGTTTTGCCACAGACACCACAAAGCGCAAGTTGGCTTTCGTTAGTTTCTCGAGCGCTGCATGGTCTCCTTTCTTTATTCGCTGGGCCAATTCCACCTCTTCGGTGACACTGATGAGCTCCTCGCGACCTATTTCCTGCAGATACTTGTCGAGTGACGCGCTTTCGCGGTTCGTGATTGATTTTGTTATTTTAAGCTGTCTCATCTTCTTTTATTATTTTTGCAGCATGTACCCGACATGCCGACGTTACAATATCAACCACAGAAAACTTCTTATATTGTTGACAACATAAGTTGCCCGAAATCAGTAATTTAGGGCAATGTTTTCTAAATGATTCGTTTGTGTGCATTAATTGCTCATTTTATATAACAACATTTCAGGCTTTTTATTTTATTTTTTTCATGTTTTTTGCATTCCAAGTGCATAAGTATATCTTTTTTGCGTTTCGCAATATCCGGTCATATAAATTAAGGTATGCCACATTAGCATACCTTAATTTTGTACAAATTGAAGTTGTCTATACTAATTTTTAATTAACCTTGGCGAGATATTTTTATCTCGACCATTCGGTCGATGAGATAAAGGTTGTGTCGAAAAAAAGGAATTGTGGAACGTTTATACTTTGCGAGTGTACATCGCCCTGATTGCATTAAGCACCGCAAGTATCATTACGCCTACATCGGCAAATATCGCAAGCCACATATTCACTATTCCGAATATGCTGAGCACAAGACATATCCCCTTTATGCCTATGGCCATAATAATGTTCTCCCACACTATCTTGAGGCATTTGCGCGAGATTCGTATGGCTTTGCCTATTTTCATCGGATTGTCGTCCATAAGCACCACATCGGCAGCCTCTATTGCGGCATCACTACCCATACCTCCCATCGCAATACCGATGTCGGCTCTTGAGAGAACTGGTGCGTCATTTATGCCATCGCCCACAAAGGCCACTTTCTCTCCGGCTTTTGATTCTTTGATAATCGCTTCGAGACGTGTCACTTTATCTGCCGGCAATAATTGGCTGTACACTTTGTCGATACCAAGTTCTGTCGCCACTTTGTCTGCAACCCTCTTTATATCGCCGGTGAGCATCACTGTTTTGTTCACACCGGATTTGTGCAGGTCTTCGATAGCTTTGGCAGATGTCGGCTTCACGACATCACCCAGCAATATGTGGCCCGCATATTTGCCATCTATTGCGATGTGAACCACTGTGCCAACAGACTTGCAGTGAGAAACCTGAGCGCCTACCTCTTTCATGAGCCTGTCGTTGCCTACGGCCACTTGTTTGCCCTCGATTGTGGCAATAATTCCTTTGCCGCTAACCTCTTTGACATTACTCACCATCTGCATGTCTACCGGTTTGCCATAAGCTTTCACGATTGATTGTGCTATAGGATGTGACGACCCTGATTCAGCCATGGCTGCATATGCGAGCAGTTTGCTTTTGTCATTGCCACCGAGTTCTGAGTCTTGATAGTCGTGAAAACCTACTGCTTCAAACACTCCTTCGGTCAGTGTGCCTGTCTTGTCAAACACCACTTTTTTCACTTTAGAGAGGTTTTCGAGTATGTTGGCTCCTTTCACGAGTATTCCTTCATGGCTTGCGCCACCTATACCGGCGAAGAATGACAATGGTATGCTGACCACCAGTGCGCATGGACAACTCACCACCAGGAATACAAGGGCACGATAAACCCATGTTTCAAATGTGGCGAAGCTGAATGCCGCCCCATGGAATATTATCATGAATAGTGGAGGAAGCAAAGCCAATGCCAATGCTGAATAGCATATTGCCGGGGTGTAGACACGGGCAAACTTTGTGATGAAGTTTTCTGACTTTGATTTGCGTGATGACGAATCCTCCACAAGTTCGAGAATCTTTGATACGGTTGATTCTCCGAACTCTTTGGTGGTGCGTATCTTTAGTATTCCTGTCAGGTTGATACTGCCGCTTATCACTTCGTTTCCTGCTTTGACTTCGCGAGGCAGTGACTCCCCTGTAAGTGCCGCCGTGTTGAGCGAGGATTCTCCTTCTGTTATTATGCCGTCGATAGGTACCCGTTCGCCGGGAAGCACCACGATGGTCTCACCCACTTCCACATCGTCCGGGTCTACTTTCTCCAGTTTGCCGTCGTTTTCTATATTGGCGTAGTCAGGACGTATGTCCATTAGCTCAGATATGTTACGTCGGCTCTTGCCCACAGCATATCCTTGAAAAAACTCTCCAATTTGATAAAGAAACATCACGGCTATCGCTTCGAGATAATCTCCCGACTTGTCATATATCGCCAGTGCGAATGCACCGATTGTGGCGACTGCCATGAGAAAGTTTTCATCGAATACCCGCCCCCTGATTATGCCGAGAAGTGCCTTGCGTAATATGTCATAACCGATAATCAGGTATGTTATGACATAAAGCAGCAGGCTCAACCAACCGTGTGGGTGAAATATTATCAGCATCATCGTCATCAGGGCCGTGACGATGATGCGTGTCAACATTATGCGTTGTTTCTTGTTCATGAGTTGACTATTACGAAATCAGGTTCTATTTTCTTTGCTGTCTTTACCAATCTTGACATGACTTCATCGGGATCGGCTCCTTCAGTAAAAGTCACTTTCATCTTTTGTGTCATGAATGATACGCTAAGCTCGCTAACTCCTTCGATTCGCTTGCATGCTTCTTCCACTTCATTAGCGCAGTTGGCGCAATCAATCTCGATCTTAAATGTCTTTTTCATCTTTAGTTGTTTTAGTTTGATGTTGCAAAGTTAGCATGTTATATTTGCAACCTGTTTGCAAAGTTTATGCCCCTGCAAGAGCTTAAAGCTTTTACAGGGGCATGCTTGTCAATTGTTGTATCAGGTTCTCACTGATTGGTGTCGTGAGTCTCGGGTGCCTGATCTATGAGGTCGAGGAATTGGTCGAGCTTCGGAGTGATGATAATCTCGGTGCGGCGGTTGCGCTGCTTGCCCACTTCTGTGTCGTTGGTAGCTATCGGATTGTATTCACCTCTTCCGCCGGCAGTCATGCGCTGCGGGTTGATGCCGAACTCATGCTGCAAACAACGTACAACACTTGTGGCGCGAAGTGCCGACAGGTCCCAGTTGTCCTGGATGTTAGTGCGCGAGATGGGCACATTGTCGGTGTTGCCCTCCACCAGCACATCGTAATCCTTGTAGTCTTTGATTATCTTTGCTATCTTGCTCAGTGTTTCCATGGCACGCGGGCTTATCTCATAACTGCCTGTCTTGAACAGCATATTGTCAGCCAGCGAGATGTAAACCACGCCTTTGAGTACTTTTACATCTACATCCTTTAGCTCGTCAGTATCGAGCGACCTGGTCAACTTGTTGGTCAACGCCATGCTCAATGAATCAGACTTGGACTTGGCTGCCACAAGTTCCTTGATATATTTGTTTGAAGCATTGATTTCGTCTACAAGTTTGGAGATGTTAACATTGCCTTGCATGTTGGCGTTAAGGCTCTGGTCAAGTGTTGACTTAAGAGACGCCATGCCTTGGCGAAGCTCCTCATTTTGCTTTTTAGCCGCATCAAGTTGTGTTTGCAGACTCCTCGAATCTGCATTGCAGTTTATCAGGCTCTCCTTAGTGGTGGAGTATTCATCCTGAAGCTGTGCATACTTCTTGTTGGTGACGCAGCTGCCTAATGTCAAACTCAAGGTAGCTGCCGCAATTACTAAAATCTTTGTTTTCATAACCATATTGTTTCAATTATATGTAAATAACGTGTCGTGACGTTATTTTGTTTTGCACCAAATAAAAAAGAGGCCCGAAGGCCTCTGTATCAAAAACAATAATCAATAACAATCTGGAACTTGATGGTGTGTTTTCAGTATAAGCCGATTAAACGTTTTAAAACTGATTGTCATTATAATCTTATCGGCTTCTGTATGCAAAGGTTTATCTTTGCTTCCTGTTGTGCAAACTCTTGCATCATTTGATGCATGTTTGCCGTGTTTTTCTATAGTGAATTCTGTATCAGTATGCGTAATCCTGAAGCTGCTCGCGGAGTTTCTTGCGTGCGAAGAAGATGCGGCTCTTGATTGTGCCGAGCGGGAGATTCAGTTTCTCTGCAATCTCATTATATTTGTATCCTGCTACAAACATATTGAACGGAATACGATATTCATCGGCAAACGAATTTAACGCTACTGTGATTTCTTTTACCGCAACAGTGCCTTCCGGAGTGTCAAGTCCTGACTCCTGACATACGTTGAGGTGATAGAGGTCTTCTGTGTGGTCTATTACCGTGGATTGTCTTACATTCTGACGATAATTATTGATGAAGATGTTGCGCATTATCGTGAAGATCCATCCCTTGAAGTTCACGTTGTCAACATATTTGTCTTCATTCGCAAGTGCCTTGAGCGTCGTGTCCTGAAGCAGATCGTGTGCCTGATCATGGTCTGTCGTCAACTGGAATGCGAAGTTCAGAAGATTGCTCTGGAGTCCCAAAATCCTTTGTTCAAATGTTTTTGTTGTTTTCATT
>CAJUIJ010000052.1 GCA_910586175.1 uncultured Muribaculaceae bacterium
GAGAGAGTCTATGGCCGCAATTTGAGCTGTAGCATTGCCGTAACGTGCAGCAAGTTCCCAATTATTAGCTATCATTTCCGGCGTTATCATAGGACGCGCGGCATCATGCACCGAAACAAGTGTATCATCGTTGTCAGGCACCGACATCATACCGTTCATGACCGATTCAGAACGAGAACGCCCACCTGCTCTGACATCTACAGGAATAGTAGCCATTTCGACAGGCATTCCAAGGGCTGAGATTTGGGCAGGAAGTTCACGGATCATTATATCCCAGTCATCGAAAAAGCCGGGATGAAGCACCACCTTAATGTTGGTCTCTTGATCGGCCTTGTAGTATGCCATTACTGACCACCATAACATAGGAATCCCAAGCAGTTTAACAAACTGCTTGGGTATATCTGTTCCGGCGCGCCGACCTTCGCCGGCAGCCATAATCAGTGCATATCTTTTCACGATGATTACATGTTCATGCCGCCATCGACCTGTATAACCTGGCCGCTGACATAGCTTGACATATCTGAAGCGAGGAATGTCGCGACATTTGCAATATCCTCCACTTTACCGCCGCGACGCAATGGAATCTTCTGACACCATTCAGCGCGAACTTCATCGGGAAGGGCTGCTGTCATGGCTGTCTCGATGAAGCCCGGAGCAATGGCATTTGCACGTATGCCGCGTGAACCAACTTCCTGCGCAATGCTCTTGGCAAGTGCTATAAGACCGGCTTTGGAGGCTGCATAGTTAGCCTGTCCTGCGTTACCGTGCACACCAACTACTGAGGCCATGTTGATAATTGAACCTCCTTTCTGGCGAACCATGATCGGAAGTACTGAATGTATATAATTGAATGCAGATTTCAGATTTACTGCAATTACGGCATCCCACTGCTGCTCTGTCATGCGAAGCATAAGACCGTCTTTAGTAATACCTGCATTGTTAACGAGAATATCGATGCGGCCAAAGTCATCCTTTATCTGTTTAACTGTCTCCTCAGTGGCTGCAAAGTCAGCTGCGTTTGAAGCATATCCTTTTACTTTCACGCCAAGGGCAGCTATCTCTTCTTCTGTCTTCTTGCCATTCTCGTCAATCACGAGATCAGTAAATGCTATATCGGCACCTTCAGAAGCAAACTTAATTGCAATTTCTTTACCAATGCCACGGGCAGCTCCTGTTACAACTGCCACTTTTCCTTCAAGTAATTTCATGACTTATCTTGATTTTTATTTGTCTTTGTCTTGCTTATGTGTTATTCAATCCCTTTTCTTAACCCCGTAAAGTATCATATCGGCTATCATGCGCGACATGTCGCTCTTGTCTATGCCATATTCAGTAAGACTATTGCGTATGTATGGAACATCAAATCCTTGAATTGAGTTGGTTATGACTATAGCCCATTCTTTGATGCTCGGCACTTCAAACACCCCTAATGCAACGCCCTCATGCAAGATATGCATAAGTAGTTTTATTTCTTTTTTTGAGATGACTGTGCGGGCGCGATCCACTTTACGCACATCACGGAAAAAACCTGCACGCAGCGATCCGTTGCGCGATACTATCTCGCGCATAGTTTCCATGCGAGTATGCACAAATTCACGAAGTTTTTGCTCCGGCGATATGGTTTTGCTGACTATCTCTTCAAGGTTGCGAAGCAAATCCACGCTCTCACTCTCAATCACAGCGTTAAATATGTCGCGCTTGCTCTTGAAATAGGTATAGATGGTGCGTCGCCCTTTGTCAGAGGCGGCCGCAATATCGTTCATCGTTGTGTTCTCCACTCCTTTGCGAGCAAATAACGAACGTGCTACTTCTATGAATCTGTCGCGTGTCTTCTTAACCATATCAAATGCAAAATTAACAAAAATATTTTAAATCTCTACAGTCAATCATCGTTGCTTTTATCTTTGCACACACTTTTGACTATAATTTGCATCGTGAATCAACTATGGTCTTGCTACCACAATCACAGGAAACATCATCTATTGAACACCTACTTATTATAAAACTTGCAGTATTCAGTTATCGGACAGTTTAAGCAGTCAGGGCGACGTGCCTTGCATACATATCTGCCGTGAAGTATAAGCCAATGATGTGCCTTTGGTATTAAGTCCGCATCGATATATTTCACGAGTGTCTTTTCTGTCTGCAACGGATTGCGTGAGTTATTGGTCAATCCAATCCTGTTGCTTACCCTGAATACATGCGTATCTACTGCCATGGCACTTTCGTTCCACACTACAGAAAGTATGACATTGGCTGTCTTTCTGCCAACACCTGGCAATTTCATGAGGTCATCGATGTTGCGTGGCACCTCTCCTCCGTATGTCTCATCAAGCATCCTTGCAGCCTTTAGCAGCGAACGGGTCTTGTTATTTGGGAAAGTAACTGACTTTATATATTCATATACCTCCTCTTCTGTTGAAGCCGCAAGGTCTGCAGGTTCCGGAAAGCGTTCGAAAAGTGCCGGTGTCACCATATTGATGCGTTTGTCAGTGCATTGCGCCGACAGTATGACTGCCAATAAAAGATGAAACGGAGTGTCATAATGTAACTCCGTTTTAGGTTCGGGCATAGTCTGGCTGAACACCTTGACTACGCCCTCATATCTTTGCTTTATCGTCATTGGTTATAGAACCTCCCTATAGTTCAATGCGCAGACTCAAATTCTCGGAGGAAACGCACATCGTTTTCTGAGAACATGCGCAAATCTTTTACCTTATATTTGAGATTGGTTATTCTCTCTATGCCCATTCCGAATGCGTAACCTGAATAAATTTCCGGGTCTATGCCGCATGCCTTAAGCACATTCGGGTCAACCATGCCGCAACCGAGTATCTCCACCCAGCCTGTACCTTTGCAGAATGCGCAACCCTTGCCGCCGCATATGTCACAGCTGATGTCCATCTCCGCCGAGGGCTCGGTGAATGGGAAATATGAAGGACGAAGACGAATTTTGGTCTGCGGACCAAACATCTGGCGTGCGAATGTGAGTAGCACCTGCTTCAAGTCGGCGAAAGATACATTCTTGTCGATATAAAGACCTTCTACCTGATGGAAGAAGCAGTGAGCGCGGGCAGAAATAGCTTCGTTGCGATATACACGACCCGGACAAACTATGCGAATGGGAGGCTGCGCGTGTTCCATCACGCGAGTCTGCACGGAAGATGTGTGGGTGCGGAGCAGGATATCAGCCGGATTTCGTGATATGAAGAAGGTATCCTGCATGTCGCGTGCCGGATGATCGGGAGGGAAGTTGAGACTTTCGAATACATGCCAATCATCTTCGACCTCAGGCCCTTCGGCTATTGTGAAACCCATGCTGGCAAATATGTTGAGCATTTCGTTCTTTACCAACGACAGCGGATGTCGCGTGCCTACACATCCCGGTGTGGCTGTGCGTGTGAGATCCAACTCCTCAAGTCCCGGGTCTTCAGCCGTGGCAAACGACTCTTTGAGGCTGTTGATATGCTCTCCTGCGAAGTTCTTGAGTTCGTTAATTTTCTGTCCCACTTCACGCTTGAGTTCGGGCGCCACTGTGCGGAAGTCATTCATCAGCGCGGTCAACGCGCCTTTTTTGCTGAGATATTTGATGCGGAGCTGTTCCACTTCTTCCAGACTCGATGCCGTGGCCGAAGCAATCTCCTCTCTTAAAGCTTTGATTTTTTCAAGCATGACTCTATATGGTTTTGAAAAACAAAATTACAAAATAATCTTGACATATCATCAATTATCATACTTTTTTGTGGAATGTGCGTGGAAAGTCTGCTTAAAACGATACGTAGATTAGAGCAAGATGGGGCATGGGATTTACATATTCAAAATCTCATTGTATCAGAGTGAGAGCTGATATAGCACATCATCGAGATACTGACCAAACTTAAATCCAACATCTTTAAGACATCCTGCTTTCTCAAAATTCAGCTTCTGCAACATCCGTTCGCACGGCATGTTTCCCGCCGTGATACATGATATTAGCACATGTGCACCATTCTTGCGCGATGCCTTGATAATTTCAGACAGTAGAGATGTGCCTACTCCCTTGCCACAGTCATTCGGGGCAAGGTAAATTGTCACTTCCCATGTTTGTCCGTACACAGCGTCAGGATGCCATAGATGGGCATAGCCATAGCCTCGGATTGCACCCTCCTCCTCATCAATGAAAAACGGGAACTTGTCTCCGACATGCATTGCCAACAATTTATCCATCATTTCGGAGGCAGATAACTCCTTTTCCGAAAAAATCACAGTGCTTGTGCGCACATAATGATTGTAAATTGAGGCCATATCCGCAGCATCCTCAATTCTTCCTTTTCTTATCATATGTGAGTGCTTTATTTTACCTGAAATTTATAAATGCAAAATTAATATTCGGGTAATTCCTGCAAATTGGGCCACCCTTTATGATTATCATATGCAAACCTTCAATGGCTCTATGTATCTTATTATCAGTTGAATATATTAAGGACTCATGCATTGGTCAATTTATATTCACGTAATGCATGAGCCCATTTGACTCTGTTATCCATTTTATATGTTTAAGCAAGCATGCAGATTAGCTTATGCGCCGTTCTACTTGAGCAAATGCTCGGTAGTCGAGCACTGTGGCATCTTTACGTTTTCGTTGGCGCATGCTTCGGCGCATCGCAAACAGTGCCTTGCGGAGCAGTTGGTCAGCACTAAATAGACCCGGACCTAACACACTGAATACAAGCATAAGCAACATCAGCGCACCGTATGAAACCTCCGGCACCCCCGCAATCAGCGATAATGCAAGATTGTAACCAAACCACGCTACTCCGGCGTAAGATGTTAGACGCGACAAAAAACCAAGCATCAGGGATACGCCTAATGTTAACATGACCATAGACTCTATACCCATCTGAAAACTAAATATTTCTGCTGATATCATGGGTATTGCCACTGACGATACCATCAAGCTGCCACATAGCAAGCGAAGCAACATGAGCTTTCCCGACAGACGTGTGTCTACCCCCTTGTTAAGACCGAACAAGAGATTGACTGTTCTCTTGAATAAGCTGTGGTGCTTAGCGGTGGTAGGGGCAATGGCACGACTCAAACGGGCAAGCCTGTTATATCTGCTCAACTCGCCTATGGTCTTTACACCCGGATTGACTGATATGACTTGAACTTTACTCATGGCTGCCTCCTCTCTTGATTTGTTTTTTATGGTATCGCTAACTGATAATCTTATCAACAGTTTAGACAGTATAATAACAATCATCCGTTTTAAAAAGTTTTGAAAGAATCATAAATTTTCCTATATTCGCATCGAATTAAGATGAAAGATGAAAAGAATAGGTAAACTTTATTTCAGATACGGCACAATGGGTTCGGCCAAGACTGCCATGCTGCTTACCACCGCTTACAATTTTGAGGAGCGTAACATGCCTTACAGATGCTTCAAGCCGGTGGTAGATACGAGAGATTCCAAGAATGTGATTCGTTCGCGTATTGGTATCGAACGTGAGTGCAGCTGGATATATCCGGAGTCTAACCTTTACGATGAGATTTCTGCCATGCAGTTTTCAGACGGCTCTTATCCCGGTTGGATTCTTGTTGATGAGGCACAGTTTCTTACGTCAGAGCAGGTGGACCAGCTTGCACGGGCTGTCGATGATTTCGGAATAAATGTGCTCTGCTATGGCTTGCGTACTGATTTCCGCACCCATTTGTTTGATGGGTCTCGACGACTTATGGAAATTGCAGATTCGATAGATGAGGTGAAGTCTACCTGTTCTTGTGGTCGAAAGACTATTGTAAATGCACGTGTCAACTCGCAAGGCCAGATTATCACCGAGGGTGAGGTGGTCGAGATTGGTGGCAATGAACGCTACATAGCTGTGTGCCGCAATTGCTGGCGCAACAAAAAAATAGAACAAAGCCGCAACGGACAATTACAGTTCGAATGATGCGAGCTATAATTTTATACAATCTGTAAAAAAAGACCTTAACAGGCTCCCTTATGCCATGAACAGTGAATTGATAGATAGGATAGTTGCGCTGATAAAGCGTGAGGTTGTGCCGGCCATTGGCTGCACTGAACCCGTTGCTGTAGCACTTTGTGTTGCTAAAGCTACCGAGCTGCTCGATAGAGAACCGGAGAAAATTTCGCTCTCTTTGAGTGGCAACATCATAAAGAATGCTATGGGTGTAGGAATTCCGGGGACCGG
The DNA here is from genome assembly GCA_910586175.1 of uncultured Muribaculaceae bacterium. Classification (GTDB taxonomy): domain Bacteria; phylum Bacteroidota; class Bacteroidia; order Bacteroidales; family Muribaculaceae; genus Lepagella. The sequence goes on from CAJUIJ010000052.1 coordinate 6,192, forward strand.
TATGATAGGACTTCCTATTGCAGTGGCTCTCGGTGCGGTTGTCGGCAAGTCTGAATATGGACTCGAGGTGCTCCGTGATGTGGATTCGGATGCTCTCGAGATTGCAAAGAAGTTTGTGGCGGAAGAACGTATTGTAATCACTCATAAGAAGGATGCCCCTTCCAACTTATATATAGAAGTGGAAGTTGAGGCCGGATCTCACAAGGCTATGGCCGTTATATCGGGAGCGCATACTAATTTCATTTTTCTATCGAAAGATGATGATGTGCTGTTGAGAAAGGATGTGGAAAGCGATACATCATGTTGTGATTCCGATCCTGAGCTTACCGAGGCAATGGTGTATGATTTTGCCGTTAATGCTCCTTTGGATAAGATTTCATTTATACTTGAGGCAGGGTTGATGAATCGTGAGGCTGCACGTATGGCTCTTTATAATGATAAAGATTATGGCCATTCGCTCGGCAAGGTGATACGCAATCAAGGTCTCCGGATCTTCGGTGATACTCCGATACGCCATATGCTCTCTATGACATCGGCAGCGTGCGATGCGAGAATGGGAGGGGCTAAAGTGCCGGTAATGTCAAACTCGGGTAGTGGTAACCAAGGTATTACAGCCACAATGCCGGTGATGTGTTATGCTGAAGATATCGAGGCCAGCGAGGAACAACTCACAAGGGCGCTTGCCTTAAGCTCGCTCACGAGTATATATATAAAGCAGAGTCTCGGCAGACTCTCGGCATTGTGCGGCTGTGTGGTGGCATCTACCGGGGCTTCTGCGGGTATTGTTTTGCTTATGGGTGGCGGATACAATGAAGTTTGTGCGGCTATTAAGAATATGGTGGCCAATCTGACCGGTATGATATGCGACGGAGCTAAGCCATCGTGTGCCATGAAAATCACATCCGGCGTTTCCACTGCTCTAATGTCAGCACTGCTTGCCATGAATGGTAAGTGTGTTACTTCGCAAGAAGGTATAATCTGTGATGATATCGATACTACAGTTCACAATCTTACTTCAATTGGCAGGGAAGCCATGACAGAGACTGACCATCTTGTTCTCGACATTATGGTCAACAAATAAACTTTACCTCCATATGCTTTGTTAACAAATCATAAGGTAGTAGGGGAAGCGGTGCATTGTGCTTAAAATTTTAGTAATATGCAGCGCAACATTTTAAACTTAATTTTTACTTTTAAACAGTAGGGCATACTATGAAAAATGATAAATCGCTCAATGAGCTGATCCGGAAAGCAATAGTGGAAAACTGGGACACGATGGCTTTGTCTGATCTTGGTGGCGTAAATTTCCAATATAAAGATGTGGCAGAGATAATTGCCAAGATGCATATCCTTTTTGAGGCTGCGGGGCTTAAGCCGGGCGACAAGGTGGCAATATGCGGAAAAAACTCGGCCACGTGGTCCACTATTTTCCTTTCCTGTCTTACTGCCGGCATGGTGGCGGTGCCTATTCTGCATGAGTTCAAGGCCGACATGGTGCAGCATCTTGTGAACCATAGTGGTTCCAAACTCTTATTTGTTGATGCTGCTATTTGGGAAAACCTTGATGAGACTGCGATGCCTGATATCGAGGGTGCAATATATATTACCGAATTGGGTATGCCTTTCTCACGTTGTGCGAGACTCGATGAGGTACATGCCAATCTGAATAAATACTTTGGAGAGAAGTATCCCAGCGCGTTCGAAAAGAATAATGTGGTGTATTATCACGATAAACCGATGGAGCTTGCTGTGATCAGTTATACATCCGGAAGTACCGGCATGTCGAAGGGTGTGATGCTACCGTTCATGAGTTTCTGGAGCAATGTGCAGTTCTGCCTTGACAATCTGGAGTTTCTAAAGCGTGGCGAAGGTGTAGTCAATATGCTTCCGCTCGCTCACCTCTATGGCCTTACCATAGATATGATTCATCCATTCTGCAAGGGTTGTCATCTGCATTTCCTCACGCGATTGCCGTCGCCAAAGATAATTCTTAAGGCCTTTAAGGAAGTCAAGCCGGCCCTGATTGTCACAGTGCCTCTTATTCTTGAGAAAATTATTCGTAATAATGTCTTTCCCATGCTTGATAAGCCTATCATGAAGTTGCTGCTCAAGGTGCCATATCTCGACGATAAGCTCCTTGGCAAAGTTAAGGACAAGCTGATGGAATCATTCGGTGGCAACCTCAATGAAATTATAGTGGGAGGTGCGCCACTCAACCCCGATGTAGAGGCGTTCCTAATAAGGATAGGTTTCCCGGTAACAGTTGGTTATGGCATGACTGAGTGCGCTCCTCTGATATCTTACGCACCACACACGTTGTTCAAACCGAAGTCGGTGGGTAAAGTTGTTGACCGAATGGAAGTGAAGATTGATTCGCCTGATCCTGAAAATATTCCGGGCAATATACTTGTTCGTGGCGAAAACCTTATGCTCGGTTATTACAAGAATGAAAAGGCAACAAAAGAGGTCATGTCTGACAAGGAAGGCTGGATGAACACCGGTGATGTCGGTATACTTGATAAGGAGAATCACGTATTCATTATGGGGCGCTCCAAGAGTATGATTCTCGGGCCCTCAGGTCAGAATATATATCCTGAGGAGATAGAGGCCAAACTTAATATGCTTCCTTATGTCAGCGAGTCTCTTGTGATTGAAGATGGGGGAGCTCTGGTGGCCTTGATTCATCCTGATTTCGATGCTACCACTTCACAGCATCTTTCAGAAGATGAAATAGATAAAATAATGGATGATAATATTAAGACTCTGAATGCGCTGCTTCCTGCATACAGTAGGGTGAGTCGTTATAAAATAATGGATGTCGAGTTTGAAAAGACACCTAAACGTTCAATCAAACGCTTCCTGTATCAACCTTGATGTGTGACAATACAAAATAAAAGAAGTGCGGAGACTTGAATTGTTACGAGTCTCCGCACTTCTTTTGTTATTTGCATGTAACTGAGACTCCGTATCATAGAATTGCCTACAGCGGTAGTTCTATGATATGGACTCTCAAGTTTCACGATAGTTCAACTACAGTTATACCGGCTCCGCCAAATCGTATGTCTTCATCAGCAAATGATGAAACTCCCGGGGTAACCTTGAGCTGTTGTCGAATCAATGTCTTGAGTATTCCGTGGCCGGTGCCATGCAGAATCCTCACTCTGCCCGCGTTAAACTGAATTGCATCGTCGATAAAATAGGTGACTGATTGAAGTGCCTCGTCGGCTCTCATACCTCTGACATCTATTTCTGTCTTGAAATTCAGTTGGCGTGCTCTACTTTCTGCAGCTGTGGCATTGCTGATTGTTGAAATAGTATCGAGAGCCGCAGGTTTGGGGGACTTTGTTGGCTTGAGTCGTTTAAGTTCGACGGTGGTGCGCAAAGCACCGAATGCCACTTCGGCCTTTTTGCCCGAAAGAGAAAGAATCTTGCCGGGAGTAGTGCTTGAATCGAGCGTTACGTAGTCACCTATGGCCAAGGGCTTTTTCTCCTGTTTAGGTATAGGTTTTGGTGCCTCTTGCTTAGCTTTTCGGCTCTTCCTGGTAAGCTCGTTGATAGGACGAAGATTCTTGGAGCTTTTGTCGTTATCCTCTTTGGTCTGATCTGCAAACTCCTTTAAATCCTTGCGCAACTGTTTGGTGCGTTCTTTCTCGGCTTGGGCATTTCTGATTTCGAGTATCGTGCGTTCAATGCGGGCATTTGCTTCCGCAAGTATACGTGATGCTTCTTCTCTGGCTTCACGCAATATCTCCTTGCGTTTGGAGGTGAGATCTCCGGCAACCTCCTCATATTTTGAGAGAAGATTGTCAAGGCGAGCTTCTTTTTCCCTTATGTTTTGACGTTTCGAACTCCAATATTTGCGATCGCGGGCTATGTCGGATAGATAGCGGTCGAAATTCACATAATCTTCGCCCACTATACGTTTGGCTGCATCAATCACTTGCAGTGGAAGTCCCATCTTATGTGCGATGTCTATTGCAAATGAACTGCCGGCATTGCCTACTGAGAGTTGGAATGTCGGTTCCAGACGTCCGCGATCGTAAAGCATCGCACCGTTTATAAAGCCCGGAGTATCATCAGCAAATTTTTTAAGGTTCTGATAGTGAGTGGTAATTATGCCAAAACATTTGGTTTTAGCAAGCTGTTCAAGTATAGCTTGTGCCATTGCACCTCCTATCTGGGGTTCAGTGCCTGATCCCATTTCATCTGCAAGAAGCAAAGTATGCTTATCTGCATGACTCATGAAGAATCTCATGTTGCGCAGATGCGAAGAGTAGGTAGAGAGGTCGTTCTCAAATGACTGCTCGTCGCCGATGTCGATAAAAATCTTATTGAATATGCCTACATGAGAATTATCGTATAATGTCGGCAGCAAACCGCATTGGGTCATATATTGCACAGTGGCGGCTGTTTTAAGGGTTACAGATTTACCACCTGCGTTTGGCCCCGAAATTATTAGGATTCGTTTATCATCGCCAAGAGTCAAATTGAGCGGCACAACCTTTCTGCCATGTTCGCGAAGCGATAGGAACAATCCCGGATGGTAAGCTCCATACCATTCTATGTAGCTGTCATTTTCAAGATGTGGCATATTAGCGTTGACATCGATAGCAAATAAAGCTTTAGCTCGAATGAATTCGAGTGTAGCAGCCACATCACAGCTTACCAAAATATCTTCGGAATATGGCCTGATTTGATCTGAAATGGCTATCAGGATAGCTGCCTCTTCACGCTTTTCATCAAGTTGAAGTTCGCGGAGTCTATTGCCGGCTTCCACCACTTGCGCCGGCTCAATGAAGACGGTCTTGCCGGTGGCACTCTCATCGTGCACAATACCATTGAGCATACGTTTGTTGCCGGCATTGACCGGAAGAACAAGCCTGCCGTCGCGCATGGTTGGGGAGGCATCCTTGTCAATAATGCCTGCTGCTATTGCGGAGTCCATTACACTTCGCATTGCACGTTGCATCGAACCGGTTGCACGCTTGATAGATTGTCTGATTTCGTAAAGCTGAGGAGAAGCATTGTCCTTAATCTCCCCAAATTTGTTAATAGCACCTGATATTATGCTTACCAGTGTCGGAAACTGAGACAATGACTCAATAACTGCCGACAATGCAGGGAAGAGCGCAGTTTCACTATTTTCAACTTTCTGCGAATCAAAAAAAAGACGAATCTCGCTGAATGACTGCAACATCTGCATCAGCTTATACATTCTCTCTGCCGACATGAATGAATTGCGAGCTTTTATCTCGGTGATATATTGAGCCACATCATGGCCCGGAGCCATAGGGCAAGGCAGAGATTGCTCAATGATTCCTTTCATTTCAGAGACGCATCTCAAGCGATGACTCACTGTATCATAGTCGCTGCTGACCGCCATATCTTCAGCCTTTTGGCGGGAGAGACGGCTTGTGCATGAGCCGATTATTTTATTTCTAATGGTGTCGAAGCCTATTTTCGACTCAAAATCTTTAGGGTATATCATTTTTTGTAAAACACACTTTCGTTATAGCATTGTATGAGAGGTCTCTCGTATGCTATATTTCATTAAGGGTAATATCGAGCATTATGTCGAGAGTCGTTTTGTCTACTCCAAGTTTTATCAAGGTGGCGATATCTGCGTCATAAGCAAACTTAAATTCTTCTTTGCCACTCTCTGCAGCAAGTCGGTAGAAGTTCAACGCATCTCGTGTATTGCCACGGAGAAGATCAAGATGGCCGGCATTCAGATAGTCGGATGGGGATGGTTGGTCGGCGAGCAGCTTCATATAAAGTGCCGAAGACTTTTCAAGATTGCCGTTAAGCAGTTCTGTCCAGCCTAAGGCTCTTAATACTCTCTTGTTGTCGGGCTGTAGATAATTGGCGTGATAGAATTGTGCAAGAGCTCCATTTGTATCCCCTGTCTCGAGCAACATGTTGCCGAGGTTCATGATTATGCTGAAGTTCTCCGGGTCCATATCCAAAGCCTGTGCATATAGCTCTGCAGCTCTGCTGTGGTTGCCCAACTTCCGATTGATGAATGCTGTCTTATTGACGAGCCAAGGGCCGGGAGTCTTGAGCAGGGCAGCCTTTTCATAGGCTGTCAGAGCCTCGTTAAGTCGGCCCTGTGACTGGAGACTGAATCCTATTTTCTCGAATAGTGTGGCATCTTCAGGATTGTCTGATACGATTGCCTCAAATAGAGGAAGAGCCTCTACATAATATCCACGTTTGAAGTAAAACTCGCCCATCAAACGTAATATATCCTCGTCCTGCATTATTTGACCAACAACTGGGAATGATGTAAACTGAAGAGGCTTGTCAAATGGATTACGGAAGCCTTCACGCTTGCGAAAAAGTTTGAAAAAGCGGTAGAGGTCGCGTACGACGCGAATAACTTCCTTATCAAACGAGCCTGGCTGACTTTCTACTTCTGTTAGCTTGGACTGCTCCTTCAACTGTTCGAAATTTGCAGATAGCTGTCCAAACATTGAGTCCATTTGGGCTTCGGGCATCATATTGGTTGCCAATGCCATCGAATACATATCTGAATCGCATGTGATGCTCCCTAATGAATTCAACATCTCCACAAGCTTACGGTTGCGGTCTGTAAGGTGCAACGCTGTGTTGTTGATGTTAAAGGGGAGAAACCAGTTGCTCGCTTTGGTGAAAAACGGGAATTGCTTGAGATTAGAGAATGTAAGCATCATCAAGTCGGCACCATCGTTCTGCAATTCGCTAAGTTCCTGCATTTTTTTCTCAAGACCTGACTTGTTAAGCAGTTCGGCCCATTCAGGATTATCCTCAAGCATTGCTGCATCGAGTTCTGTTTTGTCGCCAAACGTTTTCATTATCTCAGGTCGCAATTTCATCAGCTCGGGGAGTACGTCTTCTTTCAGCTTATTGGTGATTCTTTCAGTGTCGCGAGTGCCAATGTAAGCCCTGATTGTATCTCGCAAGTTGGTGTAGGTTTCCAAGGAATCTTGCCATAGCGAAATCCTGTCGATTGCTGATTTATCGGAAGCAATTCGGTCACCTTGAAGAACCATAGCAAGAATTATTCCTGCAAGTGCCCTGGCTCTTATTGGTGCGCTACTTGAATTCTCATATGCATCGAGTAGAAGACCGAATTTTTTGGAGTCGAAGAAGAAGCAGAAACTTAGTGTGACAGCACTTAGCGATTGGGCCACAATACTGAAATCTGCATATCCGGAAAGCAGATATTTTGAGAGATCAGCGTAGTCGCGATCAGAACCGAGAGAAGTGAGAAGCGAGTTGAACAGTCGTTCGAGAAGCGATTCGAGCTCAGCTTGTATCAGCGCAGAGTCGTTGCCGGCAGCTTCAGCCAAAGCTTGTTCAGAAGCTTTAATGCCATACTGTTCGAGTATTGTTGCTATACTCTCATGGCGCAAGCGGTTAAAACGCCACACATCATGATAATAACTTGACGAATCTGCACCTGTCACTTCGCGATAGGCCATGTCTGACATTAGTCTGAGCTTTTCAGACATCTCGCTTAGAAGTTTGTCGCGACCTGTGTCGGCCACTCCATCGAGCATATAGCGAACCATGTAACGATATGTTTCGCGTATTTGTTCCGCTTCTTGCACCTTTTCATACATGGATGCCTCGCGTAGCATCGATATTACAGTGTCGATGGCTTTGACAAACTGTTTGCCCTTAATCTGGGCAAATGATTCTTTATGAAGTCTCTCTATTTCTTGTTTTCCCATATTGGTCTTTTTATCTTACTTATTGCAAATACCGTTCCAAAAAGGTTCTTACTTATCTTTATTCCTGAATTGATTTTATTTTCTCGCAACGAATTAAAACATGTGAGCCCTTTATACCCACCTTACAGCCGTAAACAAATTTCTCCCCGCCGGATTTTAAACCTAACTTTTTGCGCAGTTCTTCCGCCTTCATGGGATAATTACGCACTGCCACCTCACACCTCGTGCCCTTGAACTCCTTTATGGTATGCTTATTCATCAGTTCCTCTATCTTGAAAATTCTACCGGGGAAATCCCAATAGAGCGTTGAAGACACATACAAGTCGGTGTTGGGACCAAGTTTTTTCATGCCGTCGAACCTATTACAAATCTCCGCACTGCAATTCAGCTTATGTATTCCGGCATTTGGATCATACAAGAATGCACCATCATGGATATCCGCCATGTTTGCAATCTCTGTGGCATTACCCATTTCATCAATTCCCATCTTGAATTTTGACCTCAACCTCACTTTTGCATCTACATCATCTTCAAGGTCGACTACCTGAATGCTTACTTTCTCTGCATCCTTGCACACAAGAAGCACTTCCTTGCATTCTCCGTTAACACATACGATATGAATCTCTGCTATTTGAGGCAGCTCATTAATTGCATTGGTAATATCAATAATAGGGGAGGCCTTTATCATTATGCAAAGACCATGTTGCCTGATCAACTCAAAGTTTGTCACAACATCCGGTAAACAATCCCGCAGAAAATATAAGCGCTTGTGAGCAGCATCGCGGCGTGCAGGATCTGCAAAAATGACATCAAACATAATATCTTTTTTTGCTCCCTCAAGAAACTCGATAGAGTCGCCTTGCACCACCGACACTTGATTGTCGAGCATATTGCAATTATTCTGCAATGCCCTGCATCTATTCTCATCGAGTTCAATAGCAGTAATCAGGTTGCCGGCTTCCGCCAATGTCATGGCATCTATGCCAAGTCCGGCTGTAATGTCGAGTATTTTTTTGCCGTTCCCAATCAATGCCGCATGGTACGCAGCGACACACTGGTGAGTGCATTGTTCAGCCACTTC
>CAJUIJ010000053.1:0-6885 GCA_910586175.1 uncultured Muribaculaceae bacterium
ATCCGGAACTTGCTGAATGGGCAACACGATTTGAAAATGGAGTGGTAATAAAAAATCTGCATAAAAAGAGCTGAAACGTTTGGAAAATAACGAAAAAAGTTGTAATTTTGCAGATGTTTTGTGGCACATCCTTTAAAGTCGCTGAAAAAGATGCATTTAGTGACGATATGAGCACTGAGATGTAGCTCGGAACATAACCGAACTAATAATAAAAAGAACTAAGAATAGCCATGTCAAAAGTTTGTCAGATCACAGGCAAAAAGGCGCAGGTGGGCAATAATGTATCGCACTCCAAGCGTCGCACAAAACGCAAGTTCGAGGTAAACTTGCACACAAAGAAGTTCTACTGGGTAGAGCAGGACATGTGGATCCAGCTTCGCCTTTCGGCACGCGCATTGCGCACAATCAACAAAATCGGTTTGAACGCTGCTCTTAAGAAAGCAGAGGCTGAAGGCAATCTCGATTTCAAAGACATCACAATTCTTTCCCTCTAATCACACCGCAGAACAATGGCAAAGAAAGCAAAAGGTAATCGCGTTCAGGTTATCCTTGAATGCACCGAACATAAGGCAAGCGGAATGCCCGGTATGTCTCGCTACATCACTACCAAAAACCGCAAGAACACTCCGGGACGTCTGGAATTGAAGAAATACAATCCCATCCTGAAGAAAGTAACTGTACACAAAGAAATCAAATAAGCACTGACTCATGGCAAAGAAAACCGTGGCCTCTATCCAAAAGGGTGAAGGCCGTACATACAGCAAGATCATCGTTATGGAGAAGTCTCCCAAAACCGGCGCTTATGTATTCCGTGAAGAAATGGTGCCCAACGATGCAGTTAAAGACGCTCTGAAATAATCAGACTCTACGATACTTAAAAAAGGATGAACGCTTCGGTGTTCATCCTTTTTGCTTCTTTAGTTTTATTCTTTTCAACTTATATTGCGCCCCTTCTCCTTTGTCAGAATACGTAGCCAAAGCCAAGGCCTGCAAAGGCGCCTGATGTATCTTTCATGAATGAGTATTTGCCTTGCAGATTAAGCTTTAAACTGCCGGTAATATATAACTCGAAGCCAAGCCCTACATCTCCTCCTACCCTGTTAAGATTCTTAAAATTATGGTGATTCCAGGTGTTGAATGTAAGGCCGGCTAATGGATAAACGTTGAATGCTTTACCCAACCTGAACGGGAATTGCATGTCGCATGTGACAGTCAATGCGGATTTGTCGTTATGTCTGAACACATATCCCACCTCCGGTGCTATGCGCACATGCGGCACGAACGTGTAATGAAAATACACAGAAGTGTATCCACTGTTATTATAGGAGGCATACCCTCCAGATACGCCAAGTGTCATCTCTCCCTTGTAGAGTGATGATGCTTTTGCAGGCATTGATATTGCTAAAGCCGCACTTGCTATTGCACAAAGCAACAAAGCTCTTCTCTTGTTCATAATTTTTTTGAATGATTACCTATAGTAGGGGCATTCTTTAAGTATTTGTTGTTTTTAGTTAGACATATCACTGAAGTCAATACTTATCACTCCAAACTTGCATGCAGTTTATGTAGTTTGCGCTTGAAGTATCTCACTACTTATCCATATTTACACAACCTGATGATATATGAAAAAATTGTGAGACAAGTGTGATTTTATAATAAAAACGTTGATTGAGTGAGAAAGTTTTTTTATTTTTGTGTAGAGAAAGCTAAAATCATAGCGCTTTTTCACATGGTAATGATGAATAATTATGGATTCGTGCGGGTTGCCGCATGCTCACCTGAGGTCAGACCGGCCGATATAACATACAATATTGAAAAGATTTGCGAACAGATTTCCAAGTGCAGGGAATCTGGCGTAGACTTTATAGTTTTCCCTGAACTTTCTATAACAGGCTATACTTGCGCAGATTTGTTTGGTGATACACTTCTACTTGACAAGGCGTTTGATGCTCTCGGCATAATTGCTGACCAAACTTCAGGCAATGGCATGACCATTATCGTAGGTGCCCCTATAGCCTATAATAATCAACTCTTCAATTGCGGGGTTGTATTGAGCAATGGCAAGATTGCAGGAATTGTGCCTAAAACATTTATCCCCAATTATGGTGAATATTATGAGAAACGCTGGTTCTGCTCAGGCAAGAACCTCGCTTCTGACTTTTTGCAGATTGCCGATGCTCATGGAATTGTTCAGCATATACCGTTTGGCACGGATCTGCTCTTTGCAATCAGTGACACCATATTCGGCATAGAAATATGTGAAGACCTATGGGTACCCAACCCTCCAAGCAGTGCACTTTGCATGGCCGGTGCCCAATTAATTTTCAACCTGTCTGCTACCAATGAGTTAATAGGCAAGCATCATTACACACTCGATTTGATTCGCAATCAATCGGCGCGTTGCCGATGTGTATACGTCTATGCAGCAGCCGGTGCAGGAGAGTCTTCGACAGATCTGGCTTTTGCAGGGAAAGGGATAATATCTGAAAATGGCAGAATTATAGCCGATACACCAAGATTCTCACTGCAAGGTAAAATAGCGATTGCAGATGTAGATCTGGAAAATTTAATGCACGACCGGCGACACTTCAATACATATGCGGAAGGAATGGATGTCAATAAGACACGCACCATAATGTTGAGCTGCGGTAAAATGCCATCATATAATGATGCCCTCAAATATCGCGAAATCGATGCTCATCCGTTTATTGATAACGATCCTTCGGCACTGCGTGAGCGATGCGAGGAGATTTCTTCTATTCAGGCTTGGGGGCTGGCAATAAGGCTTCGTGCCATCAATTGCAGAAATGCAGTAATAGGTATATCGGGGGGACTTGACTCTACACTCGCACTGCTTGTCACAGCTAAGGCCTTCGATATGCTTGGTCTCGACCGAAAAGGCATTTGGGGAATTACAATGCCTGGTTTCGGAACAACTGACCGTACTCGTTCAAATGCATCAAAGCTGATGGAATTACTTGGTGTCTCTGAATTGGAGATTCCGATTGGAGATGCTGTTAATCTTCATTTCAGAGATATTGGTCACAATGCCGAAGTCCATGATGTGACGTATGAAAATTCACAGGCTCGTGAACGAACGCAAATCCTCATGGACTATGCCAATAAGGGAAACGGTATAGTGATAGGCACAGGAGATTTGTCAGAACTCGCCTTAGGTTGGTGCACATATAACGGTGATCAAATGTCGATGTATGGTGTAAACGCGTCTATTCCTAAAACGCTTGTAAAGTATCTTGTTGAGGGCTACATGCACGCGGCGAAGAATAATGAACTGCGCGACGTGCTGCAAGATATAGTTCAGACACCAATAAGTCCGGAACTGCTCCCCCCTACTCCGGATGATACAATAGAGCAAAAAACGGAAGATTTGGTGGGACCTTATGAGCTTCATGATTTTTTCATGTATCATATGCTTCGTTTCGGTTCGGGACCACGCAAGATTTTTATGCTTGCATGCAAGGCATTTTCTGATGTTTATGATGATTTGACAATAAAGAAGTGGTTGCAGATATTCTACCGCCGTTTCTTTGCTCAGCAGTTCAAGCGATCATGCATGCCCGACGGCATTAAAGCCGGGAGCGTTTGCTTATCACCAAGAGGTGACTGGAGAATGCCCAGTGACGCATCTTCGCGGCTTTGGCTCTCCGAAATAGAAGATTTATAAAATCGGACTTTTATTATGGAAACACAAAATAGATATGATGCAGCCGATATGGCTGAAGCTCTGGCCACTCTCAACAGAGGCGGCATAATTTTATATCCCACCGATACAGTGTGGGGAATAGGTTGTGATGCCACCAATGCAGAGGCCGTAAAGAGAATTTACGACCTTAAGAAGCGTGCAGACTCTAAGAGCATGTTGATGCTCGTTGGCTCGGAGGGAGAGCTGCAGCGAACTGTAGAGCAGGTGCCGGAAACTGCGTGGATGCTTATTGAGGCCGCGGTCAATCCATTGACCATCATTTATGACAAGCCCAAAGGTGTGGCTGAAAATCTTCGCGCTGAAGATGGTTCCATTGGTATTAGAATCACCGGCGAACTGTTCAGTCGCACATTATGTCAACGGTTGAGACGTCCATTGGTATCCACCTCTGCCAATGTCTCAGGCAAGAAGACTCCCCGCACATTTTCCGAGATAGATGATGAAATCTTGCAAGGGGTCGACTATGTGGTGAAATATGGCAGATACGACAAAACTCCACATAAGCCCAGCAATATCATAAAGGTTTCAGATAACGGAGTTATCAAGGTGATTCGATGAGTGTAATCTCAAGATAGTATATAATTATCGAAAATGAAGGGACGTAATTTTTCAAAAAAGATTCAACGCATAAAGTATATAGTCACTGACTATGTGCTCGTGTCTGTTGCGTTCTTTATTTTCAATATATTTCGCTATTATACACTCGTTAAATCATTTAATACATTATGCGACTATTTATGGAGTGAAAATCTTGTGCTTGAGCAACTTTTTATTCCAGTCTGCCTATTATGTATATATTGGTTATCCGGATATTACAATAAACCATTCGATAAGTCTCGTCTATCGGAGTTCAACATCACTTTTTGGTCAGTGGTTGCTTCGACGGTGTTCATATATCTTTTGCTGCTGATTAACGACAGTACAGGGGTGAAGACTCGCGATTATCACATGATATTGGTTTTGTTTGGTTTAATGTTCATTTTCACATATGCAGGACGTTTGATTTTAACCAATATCACAATGATGCATCTTCGACAGCGTCGGTGGATTTACACAACCCTGATTATAGGTAATTCTGAGACAAGCCGTGAAGTGTATCATAGACTTAAGGAAGCAGGTTCGGTATGGGCTTACGACGTGGTGGGATTTATCAAAATAGACGGAGAGCACTCAGTTGAAGATGGACTTCCATCATGGCAATGGGCGGATGTGGAAAGGGTTTGTCAGGAAAAGAAGGTTGACCAGATAATTCTTGCTCCCGAACGCATTCGTAATGCACAGATTATTTTTTTCCTCTCCAGGCTATTCCCACTCAACAAACCTGTAAAGATTGCGCCTGATACGCTTTCATATATTACAGGCAATATCCATTTGAACGATATTCTCGGCATCCCTTTTATCGATTTGACCTCTCCGCGCATGTCGCAGTTTCAATGCAATGTGAAAAGAAGTTTCGACATATTGGTATCGGCAATAGCTCTGGTTGCTCTGAGTCCTGTTATGGCTTGTATATCGATAGCGGTAAAACGTGGCTCTTCGGGACCAATAATATATAAGCAGCAGCGTATGGGGCGAGGCAGAAAGCCGTTTTACATCTATAAGTTCAGGACTATGAAGGAGGATGCGGAAAAAGATGGGCCGAGACTATCAAGCGACAATGACGATAGAATTACTCGCGTCGGGTATTACCTCCGCAAATACAGGCTTGACGAGTTGCCTCAGTTCTGGAATGTCATAAAAGGGCATATGTCACTTGTAGGCCCGCGACCGGAACGTGAATTCTTTATTTCGCAAATAGTCAAGAAAGCTCCTTATTACGGCCTGATTTTTCAAGTCAGACCCGGTATAACGAGTTGGGGCATGGTAAAATATGGTTATGCTTCGAGTGTGGAGGAAATGGTGAAACGGGCCAAATACGACTTGGTATATCTCAACAATATGTCGATATCGAACGATATCAAGATACTGATTTATACCGTGAGAACCGTGGTGAAAGGTGTGGGGAAGTAAGATTAAGGTTTCATCTTCATGATTTGACTTATCATGTATAATCATGTAAGATTATGATGCGTCTGACTGAAAAATTCTGAAATGGCATATAAAGAAAGACATAACAAATTAACTGACGCGTGGCTTCGCTTCGTGATATGGCGTGAGCATCACATCAAGGAGAAGAATTTCGTGGTTTTACTGTCGCTCGTAGTAGGCATAATATGCGGATGCGCTGCGCAGCTTTTGAAGTTCCTCATCCACGCAATAGCCAATGGCTTGACATCACATTTCAGCACTACCAATGCCAACTGGTTATATCTGCTTTATCCGGTGCTCGGCATCATGATTACAGTGCTTTTCGTAAAATATGTGGTAAAAAACAACATCTCACATGGTGTAACAAAGGTGCTGTATGCCATATCAAGGCGCAAATCAAGACTCAAGAAGCGTAATATGTATGCGTCTTTGGTTGCCTCGAGCATTACAATAGGTTTTGGTGGTTCGGTAGGTGCCGAGGGTCCTATCGTGTTCACCGGTGCTTCCATCGGCTCCAATATCGGACAGGCATTCCGACTCTCCCCTAAGGTATTAATGATTCTTGTGGGTTGCGGAGCTGCGGCCGGTATTGCCGGAATCTTCCGCGCACCCATTGCAGGTATGCTTTTCACTCTCGAAGTGTTGATGATTGATTTGACCGGACTCACCGTTATGCCATTGCTTCTTTCATCTATTGCAGGAGCTACCGTAGCTTATATTCTTGAGGGTTATAATGCAGAATTTTTCTTCGCACAGAGTGAACCCTACCTTACAAGCAGGATACCCTGGACCATTGCTCTTGGTGTAGTTTGTGGCCTTATGTCATTTTATTTCACCAAGGTGATGTTCATGATGGAGTCTATGTTCAAGAAAATACATCGCCAATGGCTGCGCATTATAGTGGGCGGAGCTATTATCGCAGTGCTTGTTGTGCTTTTTCCCCCTCTATATGGTGAGGGATATGGTGCCATCAATCACTTGCTTGATGGCAATGTCGGTGCAATCATGAATGGTACTTTTTTCTATGTGGACCGCAACGATGTCTGGTTTCTTGTGCTCTTCATAGCAGCAATCACACTGATGAAGGCATTTGCTACCTCGGCCACTAATGGAGCCGGTGGAGTAGGTGGTAC
>CAJUIJ010000053.1:6895-14675 GCA_910586175.1 uncultured Muribaculaceae bacterium
CGCCATCTCTGTTTGTTGGTGCCTTGACCGGCTTCCTTTTTGCCTATGTTATCAACAATCTTGATTTGGGAATTGAACTCTCGCAAAAGAATTTTACCCTTATGGGAATGGCCGGTGTAATGAGTGGCGTAATGCATGCACCACTAATGGCAATCTTCTTGACGGCAGAGATGACCGGAGGTTATGATCTATTTCTCCCGTTGCTGATAGTGTCAGCTCTTGCTTATTTTACTATTCAATGTTTCACGCCTTACAGCATCTACACCATGCGTCTCGCTAAGGCCGGCGACCTTATGACCCACCAGAAAGATAAGGCTGTGCTGACTTTATTGAAACTCGATAACGTCATAGAGACAGACTTTAAGGAAGTTCATCCGGAGATGAGTTTGCGAGAGATGGTCGACGTAATTTCCGTTTCTAACCGAAATCTGTTTCCTGTAACCGACAGAGATGGAATGCTAAAGGGCATTGTGTTGCTTGATGACATCCGCAATATAATGTTTCGCACCGATTTGTATCCCAAGATGCATGTATCACGATTCATGGCAGCAGTGCCTGCCACCATCGATATGCATATGCCAATGGATAAGGTTATGGATATTTTCGACAAGACAAATGCTTGGAATTTACCTGTTGTCGAGAATGGAAGATATATAGGTTTTATATCCAAGTCCAAGATTTTCAATTCTTACCGCAGGGTGCTGAGACATTTTACGGAAGATTGATATTTCTATTAATACCGACTCTTCTCTTTTGTAATTCAAGTAAGTAATTTTATTAGAACATGAAGATAGTGTTTTTTGGAACTCCGGAATTTGCTGTTGCAAGTCTTGATGCTCTTGTCAAGGCAGGATATGATATTGCAGCTGTTGTAACAATGCCGGACAAGATAGCCGGGCGCGGCCACAAATTAATAAAGAGTGATGTTAAGGTCTATGCTGAGGAGCATGGGCTGCGTCTTCTTCAGCCCGAGAAACTTAAAAGCGATGAGTTTGTCAGCACCTTACGCGAGATTGATGCGGACCTCTTCATAGTAATTGCATTTCGGATGCTCCCTGAGGTGGTGTGGCAGATGCCCCGCCTTGGCACTTTCAATCTTCATGGTAGCTTACTGCCCAAATATAGAGGAGCTGCACCTATCAACCGTGCTATTATGAATGGAGAGAAGGAGACTGGAATCACCACCTTTTTTCTAAAGCATGAAATCGATACCGGCGACATGATAGAGCAAAGGAGCACACCCATTCACGATGATGATAATGTAGGTACTGTATACGACAGGCTTATGAATATGGGTGCGGATATGGTAGTGCATACTGTGGAGTCGATTGAAAAAGGCACTCTCACTCTTCAACCACAACCGGATGGTGAATTTATACCGGCTCCAAAAATTTTTAAAGAGGATTGCGAAATAGATTGGACCAAATCTGCTGAACAAGTACACAATCAGGTAAGGGGGCTTTCACCATATCCAGCCGCGTTTACTACCATTACGGATATTAATGGTAAAGAAATCAATGCCAAGATTTTTCAGACAGCAATAGCCGGACCTGTAGATCATGAAGTGACGTGTGGGGAAGTAAAGGTGGAAGACAAGAAGATGTATGTGTCGACAGGTGATAATTGGCTCGAAATTATTTCATTGCAACCCGCAGGAAAAAAACGGATGTTGACCAAGGACTATCTTTTGGGCTATCATCCGATTAAAGCCGGGAAAACGGAGCAGAAGTCATAAAATAAGTGATCCTATGATTCGTGATACAGCTGTAGCAACAAGCCGCGAGGTGCTAAGTGTTTTGGAGGCCAGAGGCGTGATTAATTTCTTCGTATCGCCCGGCAGCCGTAACACTCCGTTGATTGTGGGGCTTGAAGCTCGTGAAAGCTTGCGTAAATTCATCATCAATGACGAACGCACTGCTGCATTTGCAGCCTTAGGATACTCATTGGCAAGTAAGGAGCCTGTTGCACTCGTATGTACTTCCGGGACAGCATTATATAATTATGCTCCGGCAATAGCGGAAGCTTATTACCAGCATATTCCAATAATTGTCATTACCGCTGACCGCCCCTCTCAATGGATTGACCAGGATGATTCTCAAACATTGAAGCAATCCGGTGCGCTCCAAAAGATAGTAAAGCGCAGCTTTGATATTCATGCCGATGCCGGAGCCGGTTCAAAGTGTGCGAGCAATATCTTCGCTTCAGAGATGGAGTGGCATGCTAACCGTGTTGCAAATGAAGCTGTAACCGTAGCACTTTCCCGTACGCCGGGACCGGTGCATATAAACATGCAATTTGCCGACCCTTTAAATGCTATACGGGAGATGGAACCTGTGCAGCCAAGAATTGTGGAGACATTGAGAGGTGAGAATATACTTTCCAAGAACACTCTCAACATGTTGGCTGAAAAACTTGTTTCGAAGCGTGTGCTTGTAGTGGCCGGTTATATGCCACCCGATAGCAAGTTGAACCGGGCTTTAGCCAAATTCTCAGCGCTGCCCAATGTCGCAATAATGTGTGAGACTATTTCCAATCTGCATCTTGACAAAGAATGCTATATGATAGATTCATTGCTCACACATATCAGTGAAGCAGAACTGAAACAACTGCAGCCCGATGTTGTGATAACTATCGGCGGTGCGTTGATTTCACGCATCCTCAAGGAATTTCTTCGCCATAGCAATAACACTGAACATTGGACTATAGCTGAGTCTTCAATATCTGCTGACTGTATGCAGCGTCTCTCTCTCCACATAGATGCCTCACCGACCCGTTTTTTCAGTGGCATGGCCGGTGCCATGAAGCAACATGGTGATATGGGAGGAACATATACGATAGGTTATCGAGATTATGTAAAAGGATTGCGTGAAAAAGCATTGTGCTACTCCAAAGAGTTTATTCGTTCGTGTGCTTGGACTGAATTGAAAGCCCTCGACATGTTTTTCCGCAGGCTCCCCGAAAGATACAATCTTTTTCTTTCTAACGGCACGTGCATAAGATATGCGCAGCTGCTTACAAGCAAGATACCACACGCAAGTTACTGCAACCGCGGAGTGTCTGGTATCGACGGCGGGAATGCCACGGCTTACGGGGTGGCTCTGGCCTATAAGGGAACTACCATTCTTCTCACAGGCGACATGTCTTTCTCTTATTGTCCGGAGATTTTACAGCTTGTCGATTGTAATGCAGATTTGCGTATTGTGGTGATAAACAATTCCGGCGGTGGTATTTTCAGGTTTATCAAGACAACGAGAAATCTTGATATGCGTGAACATTACTTCTGCAGCGACCCGAAGCTGCCTTTGAAGCATCTCGCCAAAGCATACGGTTGGGAATATCTTCATGCCGATGACGCACAAGAGCTTGATGCAAGTCTTGACAAACTGTTTGAAACACCACGCTCATTATTGGAAATATGTGCTGATGCTCAATTGAGTGCAGAAACTTTAATAAAATATTTAAAAAAATGATAGACTGGAAAACCGTAAAGGAATATGAAGACATTCTCTTCGACAAGGCGGAGGGAATAGCTAAGATAACAATCAACAGGCCGGAAGTTTATAATGCTTTTCGCCCTCAGACCAACATGGAAATGCTTGATGCCTTCAGGATATGCCGTGAAAGCCCTGATATAAGGGTTATAATACTCACAGGCGTTGGCGACAAGGCATTTTGCAGTGGCGGAGACCAGAATGCTAAAGGAAGAGGTGGATATGTTGGTGATGATGGAGTACCCCGTCTCAATGTGCTCGACCTTCACCAGATGATTCGTTCGATTCCAAAACCTGTAATCGCAATGGTCAACGGTTATTCCATAGGAGGTGGCAATGTGCTCAATGTGATTTGCGACCTCTCGATTGCCTCCGAGAATGCTCGTTTCGGCCAGACCGGCCCCAAAGTTGGCAGTTTCGATGGAGGATTTGGTGCCAGCTACCTCGCTCGATGCGTAGGCCAGAAGAAGGCCCGCGAGATATGGTTTCTTTGTAAGCAATATACTGCGCAGGAAGCCCTTGAGATGGGAATGGTAAATGCCGTTGTTCCATTTGATAAGCTCGAGGAGACGACTGTAGAGTGGTGTCGCACTATCATGAAGCGTTCTCCTCTCGCCATCAGAATGATAAAACGGGCATTGAATGCCGAACTTGATGGTCAACATGGTCTTATGCAGTTTGCGGGCGATGCCACGCTTCTTTATTATATGCTCGATGAAGCGCAGGAGGGCAAAAACGCGTTCCTCGAAAAGAGAGATCCCGATTTTGACAAGTTTCCTCAGTTCCCTTGATTTTATATAGACCATGCGTTTGCAATTTTGCCCTTACGTATTAAAGTTCGCCGAGCCGGGAGGTACCTCTCGCGGTGTCATGACTGAGAAGATAACATGCCTGCTCCGCATGTTTGATGAGTCGGATCCTAAACGTTTTGCGGTGGGTGAAGCCGGCATATTCCCCGGGCTTTCTCCGGAAGCCGATGACAGATTCTTTTATAAGCTGATGGAACTGCAAGCCAATGTCAGAATTGGCAAGGCCACAGATTTGTCACGGTTTCCATCATTGCAGAGTGGATTCGAACAGGTGATTCGTGATTATGCCGGCGGATGCCAAGGCATTTATTATGAGTCACCCTTTATTCACGGCATCGCCGACATCGAGATAAATGGACTCGTTTGGATGGGCACGCCCGAGGAGATGAGACTCCGCATCGACAAGAAGCTGGAATCAGGTTTCAAGTGTATCAAACTTAAAATCGGTGCGATAGACTGGCGCAAAGAGGTTGAAATGATTGAGTATATACGCGACCGATATGACAAAGATCGTGTAGAGATTCGTGTAGATGCCAATGGCGGCTTCGATATGGACCACGCTATCCCTCGTCTTAAGCGTCTTGCAGACCTTGGCGTACATTCTATCGAGCAACCTATTAAGCAAGGTAATCCTATGCTTATGCGTTTCCTATGTGACGTCTCCCCTCTCCCCATTGCACTCGATGAGGAGTTGATAGGTAAATACACAAAAGAGGAGAAAGAAAAAATGCTTGATGAGATACATCCCGCATACATTGTGCTTAAACCCTCGCTCATAGGTGGATATAGCGGTGCAGAAGAGTGGATTGAACTCGCTGAGAAGCGTGGCATAGGTTGGTGGGTGACCTCGGCACTCGAGTCAAATATAGGTCTCAATGCCCTTGCGCAGTGGGTAGCTACGCTCCACTGCAAGATGCCCCAAGGCCTCGGCACCGGCGGCGTATTCACCAATAATTTCAGCACCCCCCTTTTCCTGTCGGCAGACCGTTTAAAGTACAATCCTGAATCAAGGCTTGATTATGAGACACTTGATGCTCTTGATTGGAGGGAATAAAACCACTTCAAATAAAGTTTGACGTTAATGAGTTATGATGATTTTCTTGAAGAATGGCGAAACAGCAGTAAAACTGTGATTTGCCATTCTTCAGGATCTACAGGTAAACCCAAATCGATTGAGTTGCCGAAACTTCGTATGCGGGAGAGCGCTTTGCGAACAATGGCTTTCTTTGGCCTTGACTGCAATGCTCACCTGCATTCATGCATATCTCCTGACTACATAGGTGGAAAGATGATGGCAGTAAGATCGGAAGTAACAGGATGTAGCCTCACATACGAAATGCCAAGCAATCGTCCACTACGGAATCACAAAAATATTCCTATCGACTTGCTGAGTGTAGTTCCATCTCAGCTGTTATACTTGATTGAAAGTATTGGCAATCTTCCTGAAATCAGAAATATACTCGTGGGTGGTTCTCCTGTTAATGAGGAACTTCGCGAACGTGTTGTGCAATCCGGACTAAATGTATGGGAAAGCTACGGTATGACAGAGACTGCGTCGCATATCGCACTGCGCTGTATATCGAATAGCGAAGTGGGATTTCATACACTTCCCGGCATATTTGTTGATACTGATTGCAACAGTAGACTGATAATTGACATGCCCGGTTGGCAGAAATTATTGACTAATGACATTGCGCAAATCATGGATGACGGAAGTTTTGTCATAAGAGGCAGATATGATAATGTGATAATAAGCGGTGGCAAGAAAGTGCATCCTGAAATAGTTGAAGATAAAATAAGTTCATGGTTGGGTGTACCGGTAATGTTGGTCGGAGTTCAAGATATCAAATGGGGCGAGAGAATAGTATTGCTGATTGAGGATAGTTTAGATGCAGGTATAATCTCTGATGTTGAATTAATTTCGAACTTCAAAATTAAGTTTCCCAAAGAATGGGTACCTAAACAGATAGTGCATTGCCGGCTGCCGCGCACCGGCAATGGGAAATTAGATAGGCCTGCTGCAAAGTCTATGCTGCATTTATATAACTCAAATCCCCTATCTTTGATATAAATAGTACCAAAGTAGTGTCTTTTTCGCCAAATGAGTTGGCTGTTTCAAAAAAATGTTTTAAATTTGTGTTTTAGAACATAAAACTGCTAAGGAGCGATATTAATTAACTTGATTTTAACGAATTTGTTTAGGTATATTTAGTTTCAAACCGGAGGTACATTTGGTTGTTAAATTCGTAAAATGAAACTGAATACACCCGAGTGCAAATACGCGCTTAGATTAAGTTGGTTGAATACTCCTTAAAGAGAGCACTCAATTGGATAATGATTAAGAAAAGTACACTCGAACGCATCATAGGCAATGATCTTGCCGAGTTATGGAACGCACTCACGAGCGAAGAGAAGCGCGTGATAGCTGAGAATTTCCATTATGAGCGTTACAAGAAAAATCAGATAATCTATGCTGAGAGTGAGCAGCCGGAAAATCTCTATTGCCTGTTGGAAGGTAAGGTGAAGCTATTCAAGAGCGGCATAGGCGACCGTGTTCAGATTTTAAGGCTATACCGTCCGGTGCAATATTTTGGATATCGGGCTTACTTTGCACGAGAGCCATATGTTTCATCAGCTTCAGCGTTCGAGCCATCAGTGCTTGGCATTGTGCCTATGGAGGTGGTGGAGAACATCATAAAGCATAATAATAAGCTGGCTCTCTTCTTTATTCATGAGTTGTCACGCAATTTGGGCGGTGCGGATACTAAGATTATCAATCTTACTCAAAAACACATTCGTGGCCGATTAGCGGAGTCTCTTCTCTTGCTTGCCGACAATTATGGCTATGAAGCTGATGGCACCACATTGAAGATTTACATGAGCCGTGAAGATTTAGCCAACTTATCCAATATGACAACCAGCAATGCCATACGAACTCTGACAACGTTTGTAACCGAAAAGCTGATTATGGTAGACGGTCGACGCATTCGTATCATCAATGAGTCTCAACTTCGCAAGATTTCAAAGTTCGGATAAAACTAAATATTTATTTGACAATAACCTTAAAATCAGAATTATGCGCAAGTTTTTTTATTCTGCATTAGTTGCATTTACCATCGGAGCGATGGCATCATGCAGCGGAAGCAAACAAGAGAAGGGAGATGACAGCAGTGCTTCTGTCACAGCAATTGCCGATCAGCCATTGGAAAGTGGCCAGTATAACGCAAGTTATTACGATATTATGGGTGAAAATTCCCGTAAAGGCAGTTTTGATGGCCGTGTGATGGTGGCAATAAGTGAAGACCAATCTGCATTATATGTCTATGAAAATGGCAACCGAGCCAAGATAGACTACACCATAGTGCTTGAACGCCCGTTTGAGAAAAACGACAGTGGTTTATACGTGACAAAAGATAACAAAGGTCTTGCTGTAACTATTAATACCGACAGCACCTACAATGTATTATCTTTTTATAAAAA
>CAJUIJ010000054.1 GCA_910586175.1 uncultured Muribaculaceae bacterium
GACCCTAAACTTCAATTCCACAAATATGAATTGATTTGAAAACCTTAGAAATCTAAAAATTGATAAATATGAAGAAAAAATTACCACTTTTAGTGTTGGCTTTAATGCTAACTTCGTCACTCATGCAAACGCATGCGCAGTACGATGATTATCCGGATAATTCCGATTTCAAGGTAGACGGAATATGTTACAAGATAGTAGATGGTGATGCAATTGTTACCTTCGGACCTTACGATATCTTGGCATGCGTAGGTGGACCAGTTATAGGTGCTTGTCCTAACGGATATGAAGGTGATGTAGTGATTCCGGAAACTGTTTCGCATGATGGTGTGCAGTATAATGTTACCGCAATTGACGAGATGGCGTTCTATATGTGTGAGAATTTGACATCGGTAGTTATGCCGCCATCAATTACATCTATAGGTGAATGGGCTTTTAACAATTGTTGGGCTATTAAGGAACTTCGTTTGCCTGAATCATTGAAGAGCATTGGGGAGAATGCGTTTAGTGACTGTTATGAGATTAAGGAATTTAATATACCGGAATCATTACAATATATCGGTGAAGGCGCTTTTCGAGACTGTAATAACTTGGAGGCATTTTATGGACCAAATACAACTGAAGACCATAGGCTCATTGTGATGAATGGCAAGGCAATCGCTTTTGCCGGTTTCGGTCTGACACATTATGAGATTCCGGATGGAGTCTCCACCATTGGAAGCTATGCTTTCAGCATCCATAATAATGTGGAGTATGTTGAAATACCGGAAAGTGTAGATGTTATAGAAAGTTACGCTTTTCAGGGATCTTCAATCAAACATGTTAAATTGCCTGGCAATCTTAAACAATTGAACTATTATACCTTTATGTATAGCTCACTCGAAAGTATAGAATTGCCTGAAAATGTCGAAGATATACCTTTAGGATGTTTTATGAATTGCAGTAGACTTAAGAGTGTAAAGTGGCCAAATAATTTAAAAAGTATAGGCAGCTTTGCATTCAGCTATTGCATAAATCTTGAGGAAGTAGTCTTGCCTGCTTTGATAAGGGATATAAGCTTTAGAGCTTTTGAACAGTGCGAAAATTTGAAGTTCCTTGTGATTCCTGACTCGGAGGTAACAATCGGTTCAGAAGCATTCGTACATTGTTCTGCGCTTGAGTCAATCAAGGTTTTTTCGGCAGATCCGCTGAAATTAAATGTTGAAAATAATGCATTTGTATCTTCAATCTATAACAATTGCATACTGTATGTTCCCTTCGGATCGTCAGATATATATAAAAGGATAATGCCTTGGTGTAAGTTTAAAAATATAGAGGAAATGCCGGAGGCTTCAGTTGAGGATGTAATAGATGATTCTAAAGCCAATTCCGAAATATTTACAATCGATGGCAAACGTGTAGATATTCCGCGACGTGGCATCCTTTATATCAAGGATGGTAAAAAGGTGATTTTATGACTCTGATTAATTCATTATGAACGAATTGATTCATTATGAACGGCGGTGCCACCTTTAATCAGTCACCGGTCGTCTGCTGCGCTTCCCACTTCACAGTCCGCGATACAACGTAGATTGACAGGCATATATATTGTATTGCCGTTAGTAGACGTTGCATCACGAACTGGGAGAGGAGGAGTCTCTGACGACCACACAGCAATGAATAACGGACAATGAAAAATGAATAATAGTTCCACGCAGCAGTAAATCGACGCGAAGCCACCGGGAGGAGACTACGGCTACGACAACTACACCGCAGACAACAATAAGACAGGGACACAAGCATAAGCTTTGTGTCCCTGTCGCGATATAGCATCCTTTCTACTGTTATGCCATATCATTAGTTTGCACCAATCAAAGCAGCTTAATAGATATGTAGCGCTTCGGATTTTTCTTTATATCTACCACAAGCGAATCTATATTGGCCGCTACGCGGTTGAGCTTGTTGTAAAGTTCAGGGTCGTTTGTGAGCTGACCAAGTGTAGATGATGTGCTGTTCAGTTGATTCGAGAATTTCTGGAGATTATCTGATATCTGATACACATTATCCATCGTTGTGGCCAATGGCAACTCTTTAAGTGTCTTGGAGACCCCCACAAGGTTAACGCAGAGCGAGTCTATCTTGACAGTGGCATTTCGTGCATTACGCATCACTGCCGGCACATCTGTCCGCATCGTCCTGTCAAGTCCGAGTGTTGCACTCTCCACATTGGCTGTTATGCCGTCGAGTCTTCTTATGGATGCCGTCAATGCCGGGTCAGAAACAAGCGTATTAAGATTCATCAGCAATGAGTCAACTCGAGGAAGTATCGTGTTAACGGCCGGCATCACATTATCTGAAAGTGCATCCATCAATCCGGGTACAACCCTCGTCGGTATCTCACTCCCCTTGGCAAGCATACTTTGGCTCTTTCCCATCTTTATGTCGATATAGCCACCGCCCATGAGAGTTGAGGAAAGCACAGCATAAGAGTCATCGGGCACTTTAAGTTTTTTGTTGACGGCGAGAAGCACTTTCACCTTGCCCGGATTGTCGAAATCATATGTGATGTCGCGCACCTTGCCTACTTTGAAGCCATCTACCGACACGGGTGCTGATACCTCAAGCCCGTTGACATTCTGATAGTAGACATAGTAAAAATTCGAAGGGCTCAACATGTTTATACCCTTCAGATATTCTATGCCAAAATATAAGATCACGATAGCGCATATCACCGATATGCCGATTATGAACTCTTTGTTAACAAGTTTCTTCATATATTTTATCTCTTCGCGTTTTTAATCTGGTTCTTCACATCCCCTACAATACGGATGTTTCTCGTTAGATAATTGCTTACTTTGTCAAAACAACCGGAAAGCCTTTTGGGTTTATCTCATTCTGACTACTATGTAGGCATCCGGAAGCACGCTTTTCACATCGAGTAGCAATTTCTCGATCTCTTTGCGGCTTGTGCTGCGTCCATATGTATATTTGTATAGTCCATTCTCCTTGAAACTCCCGCCCGGCACAAGACCTCCAAACCTTGGGTCATCAGTCTTGACTTCACGCTCGCTTGATAACAATATTATGGTATATTCCATCGATGTAGCACTTGATGCCTGCGATCCGAAACTGAGTTCTGCACTCCCGGAGGAAGCTTGCGTCTTGTTGCGTGCCTCAAGTTTACCCGATGATTTTTTTACCACATATGTCTTTTGCTTGGGATTGTTGTTACCCGATTTCTTCTTGGCCTCAACCTTGTTTGACTTAGTTTTGCTATCTTTTATCTCTTTTTTATTCGATTCTTTCTTCTTATCCTTTTTATTATCTTTCTTCTTTTTTTTCTTATTCTTTTTGACGCTCTCTTTGTCTGAGTTTTCTTTCTCGATGCTAATTACTTCGTCCTTCCCTTTCTTATTGTCGCTAACGGCAAGATAGCTTTCCTCTGACGTAAGAGCTATCTCGTCTGCTTCGAGCGAACGGTTATCTGATTTCTGCTTTGAGGTTTCAGACCTTCTTCTGCGTGAGTAGGTACCTGTATTATTCTTTGATTTAGCCTTGTGTACGCGTTTCTTGGTTTTGTCACTCTTGGTGACGAGTGTGCGAACGCTATCGGAGTCATCTTGTTGATTTGCCTGTGCCATTTCGTCACCCTTTTCTTGCTCCATTGCCAAGAGGGCTGCTTGACTTGCTTTTTCAAACTCCGGATTATTTTGCGCGGCGATATATTTCTCCACGGCATTGGTGAGCGCATCAGCCATTTTCTGTTGGCCGGCCTGTGACGAAATGAATGCTGCTTCGGTAGGGTTGCATATGAAGTCAAGCTCTACCAATACCGATGGCATAGCCGTTGCCCATAGCACCCAAAATCCGGCCTGCTTAACTCCTCTGTCTTTACGCTTTGCTGTAGATACAAGTTCTTTCTGTGCTTTTTCGGCAAATTTCAGACTTTGGCCCAAGTTCTTTTTCTGGGCCATTTCGAATATTATGTAAGATTCATCTTTCGACGGGTCAAAGCCGCTGTATTTCTGGTGGTAGTTGTCCTCAAGCTCAATCACGGAGTTTTCGCGCTGTGCAACTCGCAAGTTGTTGGCATCTTTCTGCGGACCGAGTGCATAAACCGATGTGCCCGATACTGTCTTGCGGTTCGGATTTTTCTTGTCTACAGAGTTGGTGTGGATAGATACAAACAGGTTCCCTTTGTTGCGGTTGGCTATGTTGGCACGTTCTTGCAGTGATATGAATGTGTCATCATCGCGGGTCATCACCACGTTGACATTCTTAAGCCGCTTCTTTATATTGTTGGCCAACTTAAGGGCCACACCGAGGTTTATATCTTTCTCTTTAGCTCCATTGTCTATCGCGCCATGGTCATGACCGCCATGACCGGCATCAATTACAATCGTGAATTGTGTCTCACCCTTTGTTTTCCCTTTAGACTTGCGGGGTGCACCCATAGCGGTTGCCGTAGTCAAAACTGACAACAGCATAAATATCGCAATCTTGAAAACTGAGTGTCTGAGAGAAATGATTATATGTTGATTTCTAATTGTCATTTGAATTTCTTTGGTGTATACACAAAATCTTGTCCAAGATATTTCGCCCTTACTGTAGGATTGGAGGCCAATTCTTCGCTCGTGCCCTGAAAGAGGACTCGCCCTTCAAACAGCATGTAGGCCCTGTCGGTAATCCCCAAGATCGAATCGGCCTTATGGTCAGTTATCAGCACGCCGATGTTTCTCTCCTTAAGGTGATACACCACCTCCTGGATATCTTCTACAGCAATCGGGTCGACTGCCGCAAATGGCTCATCAAGCATGATGAATTTCGGGTTTATAGCCAGACATCGTGCTATCTCTGTGCGTCTACGCTCTCCGCCCGAAAGGCTTGTGCCGAGATTATGGCGCACCTTATTGAGACTGAACTCGTCAAGCAACTGCTCGAGTTTGGCTTTCTGGTATTCTTTGGAAGTACCGGTCATCTCGAGTATGGCCTTGATATTATTCTCAACCGTCAGTGTTCGAAACACTGACGCCTCCTGGGGCAAATATCCAATCCCTTTCTGTGCCCGTTTGTACACAGGTAGTCCGGTTATATCTTCGTTGTCGAGATATACGCGCCCTTCGTTGGGTGTAATCAATCCCACAGTCATATAGAATGTGGTTGTCTTACCTGCTCCGTTAGGGCCTAACAGGCCCACAATCTCTCCTTGTGTCACCTCAATCGAAACATGGTTGGCCACAGTGCGTTTGCCATATTTCTTCACGAGGTTGTCGGTGCGCAATACCCCTTTTTCGGGTATGCTCACCTCTTCTTCAAGTAGCTCTCCTTCTTTTCCTGCTGCCGTAATTTCAGCCTTGACTTGCATGTCGAGGTGCTGCATGTCTGGCATCACACCGTCAAGTTCTGCCTCTTCTTCGGGAGTAAGCCGCTCCGGCGCAGAGCTTCTGTCTTTATTTAATTTCTTTCCAAATATCGGGAATATTTTCATCTTTCAGAAGAGGGTAGCAGTGAACGGATATAGTCAGTGAGAAGTTTGATGGCAACATTGTTGCCGCCACCTTGTGGCACAATCAGGTCGGCATACCGCTTAGATGGCTCTATGTATAGTTCGTGCATAGGTTTTAATGTCTCCTGATAGCGGTCTATCACCATCTGAGGGGTGCGGCCGCGCTCCACGCAGTCACGCCTTATCACACGGATGAGCCGTTCATCTGCATCTGCATCGACAAATACTTTTACGTCAAGAAGATCACGAAGTGGCTTGTCGGTTAGCACCAATATGCCTTCTACCACCACAACCTCCTTGGGCTGCACCGGTACTCTCTCTCGCTGACGTGAACAAGTGAGGAAGTCGTAGGTCGGCATCTCTATTGATTCGCCGCGCTTGAGCCGGCTTATATGTTCAGTCAGCAATGACCATTCTATGGAGGCCGGCTCGTCGTAGTTCATCTTGAGACGTTCCTCCAACGGTATGTGGGCGTTATCTTTATAATATGAGTCTTGCGGAAGCACTGCCACTTCGCCCTGCGGTAGGCTCTCTATGATTTTTCGCACTACTGTGGTTTTACCGCTTCCCGTGCCTCCAGCTATTCCTATAACTAACATGCTGAATATTTTGTGTTTGTATAGTTCATTAATATGCTTTGCCAAATCTTCTGACGGCATGTAAATGTTAAGAAGATGTGACTGTGGCCTATAATGAAACACACAAAGTTAGTAAAATTTAAGAGTCTGAACAAATTTTTTTGTATCTTTGCGTGTTGTTTTAATGTGGCGGGTTTATTAGTGGCTTCGCCGATTTTCTAACTTCACCATTTCCGCTCACGGATTGCATGTGTATCCTTGCGGATGTTATATTGAATTTAATATGTTGATAGGTTCGATAAAATCGTTTGGCCGTTATTGCGTTTTCATGACGCAGGTGATCAGGATTCCCGACAAGTGGAGGGAATTTTTCAAGAGTCTTGTATTCGAGATTTCTAAGCTCGGAGTAGATTCTATTCCGTTGGTTATTATCATTTCGCTATTTATCGGAGCTGTGATCTGCATTCAGATGACGCTCAACATCACTTCTCCCATGATACCGGCTTATTCTACCGGTATGGCCACTCGTGAGATTCTCGTGCTCGAGTTTTCTTCTACCATGATGTGCCTTATACTCGCCGGCAAGGTCGGATCAAACATTGCCTCAGAGATTGGTACGATGCGTGTCACGGAGCAGATTGACGCTCTCGAGATCATGGGTATCAATTCAGCCAATTTCATTGTACTCCCCAAGATTGTCGGTTTCATATTGTTTGTGCCGGTGCTCTGCATCCTCTCCATGTTTATGGGATTGCTCGGTGGTGCATTCATCGCAGAGTTCACCGACATGCTTACCCTTGAGAATTATGTATATGGCATCCAGTCATTTTTCATTCCCTGGAATGTCTATTACAGCATCATAAAAACTGTGGTGTTTGCATATATAATTACTTCGATTGCTGCATATTACGGTTATTATGTGAATGGAGGCGCCCTTGAAGTTGGTAAGGCAAGTACCAACGCTGTTGTCTCTTCTTCGATTATTATTCTGCTTGCCGATGTAATTCTTACTAAACTCCTTTTGCAATGATTGAAGCCAAGCATGTGTCTAAATGGTTTGACGGCCAGAGGATTCTATATGATGTTACCGCAACCTTCGAGACCGGTAAGACTAATCTTATCATAGGTCAGTCCGGCTCGGGTAAGACTGTGTTCATGAAGTGTCTTATTGGCCTGCATACGCCGGAGGAGGGTGAGATTCTCTATGACGGACGCCGTTTCCGCGACATGGACTTGTCGCAGAAGCGTAAGCTCCGCAATGAAATCGGTATGCTTTTTCAAGGTTCGGCTCTTTTTGATAATGAGACGGTGCTCGGCAATGTCATGTTCCCGCTAAAGATGTTCAGCCCTGACACGCATAAGCAGCAGCTCGAAAGAGCGCATTTCTGCATCGAGAGGGTAGGACTGAAGAATGCCGACGACAAGTTTCCATCTGAGATTTCCGGTGGTATGCAGAAGCGTGTGGCTATTGCCCGTGCCATTGCTCTTAACCCGAAATATCTATTCTGCGATGAACCCAACTCCGGTCTTGATCCTCAGACTTCTTTGCTTATTGATGCGCTCCTTAGCGACATAACCCATGAATATGGCATAACCACTATCATTAATACCCACGATATGAACTCTGTGCTCGGCATTGGTGAGAATATAGTATTCATAAATAAGGGCCATTGCGACTGGAAGGGCAATGACCATACAATATATGCGAGCAAAAATGAGGATCTGAATAATTTCGTGTTTGCATCACCGCTGTTTAAGGAGGTGAAGCATTACATGGAAAAGCGAGAGCTTGATCAAAAGTGAATCAGCGGGCCATTGTGACTATAAAGGTCTGCATCCGCTGCTTTTAATATACATTGCCGTGTGAATTCTTTTGCAATTCGCACGGATTTTTTTATATCGTGTCCCAGTGCAAGATTGCCGGCTATTGCTGACGATAAGGTGCATCCGGTGCCGTGTGTGTGATTGGTGTCTATGCGTTTTGATTCGTAAGTTGAAACGCCATCCGCGCATAGCAATATGTCCTTGCAGATATCTCCTTCTCCATGGCCTCCCTTAACAAGCAGTGATCCTTTGCACAAACTCTTTTCAAGAAACTCATATCCTTGCTGTTCAAGATTATTTATCTCTTGACCCATAAAGTTTGCAAGTTCCGGATGATTCGGTGTGATAAGTGTGCAGAGAGGAAACAGTCTCGTTATCATTGCCTCTTTCCATTCCTCTAAATGCTTTTCGATTTCGGTGTGCTTCCCACCGGCACTTGTGGCAGCTATAACCGGATCGAGAACTATATTGGTGAGTTTATGTTTCAAGATTGTCTCTGCGACAATCTTGATGGCACTCACGGTTGGAAGCATGCCAATTTTTATTGCATCAGGAGTCGCGGACTCAAGTATTGCCTCCAATTGCATTAACAGCACATCATCGCCTACGTAGTTGGTATTGATAAACCTATATGGATTTTGTGCAGTTACTGCTGTGATGGCGGTGGTGCAATATACTCCAAACGCCATGCAGGTCTTTATATCGGCTTGTATGCCGGCTCCCCCGCAACAGTCGCTACCGGCTATACTCAGTACAGTTTTCATTCTGCTGTCCTAATTTGAAATCAGTTTGCAGCAGCTTCGGGCTTCTCTTTGCAGTCGTCGGGCAAGGCTGAGTTGATAGCCTCCCTGCACTGCGACATTAGCTTCTTGGTGTTGAAGCCTCGTTCGCCGGGATATATCGGCTTGTGGATTGTTAACCGGATTGTGGTGGGATTCATAAAGTATGTGGTGCGGGGCATTGCCTTGAAGCTACCATCTATGGTGATAGGCACCACCGGCAATTTAAACTCTGCGGCAAGCATGAAAGCGCCACGCTTGAAGGGTATCATGCTGCCGTCCCAGCTTCGGCTGCCCTCAGGAAATATCACCACCGACATGCCATCTTTCAGTGTATGTTCCGCTTGCGCGATTGTCTCTTTTATACCACCAATAGATGAATCATCCACAAATACCTGTCCTGCTTTCTTGCAGGCCGGGCCTACTGCAAATATCTTTTCCAACGGCTTTTTCATCAGCCAGCGGAAGTTGTGGTTAAGATAGCCATATATTGCCCATATGTCGTAGGCTCCTTGATGATTGGCCACGAACACATAGCTTTGGTTCTTGTCAATATTCTCACGTCCTGTCACTTCTACTCGCATCAGAAAGAGTGCGCATGTAACACGCGACCACACGTGTGGTGGCCAGTAACCCCACCACGACTGTTTGCCAAATGTACACCCGAGCATGGTGATTAGTGCCGTGAGCATAGTGAGTACTACAAATATCGGTCCGGCTACCAATATTTCGTAGATGCCATATATAAATCTGCCTACCTTTTTCATGGTTGCAAATTTACAAAATTTTAGATTAGCGTTAAAGATTTATTAATAATTTTTTATCACTATGTGGCACTTTTTTAATTCAATTTTACTAATCAACTACTTTAATTGTTGGCTACATGAACCATCCCACTATATGGAATGTGCAGAATGCAAGTAGCCAGGCCAACGCGGTGTTATAGACTACTGAGAATGCGGTGTATTTCCAACTGCCGGTTTCCCTCGTGATTGCTGCCAATGTGGCTATACAGGGGAAGTAGAGCAGCACAAATACCAAAAACGCCAATGCCGATGCCGGCGTGAATGGAGCATCACCGGTTATTTTCGAGGGTGTCTTGAGTCTTTGTGCAAGTGCATCTGCATCGTCATCTCCTACATATAATACACCTAATGTGGAGACAACCACTTCTTTGGCAGCTGCTCCCGCTATGAGGGAGACGCATGTTTTCCAGCCGAATTCCATGGGGCGTACTATCGGTTCTACAGCTTTGCCTATGTATCCCAACACCGAGTGTTCTTGCTGATATTCGTGAGTGACCATCTCTTCAATCTGCGCAGCATCGGCATTAGCCAATGTCTCGGCAGGCATTTCTGATATGGCCTCAGTGCGGAAGCTTTCCGGCACTTGTTCGGATTCGTAACGTGGAAAGTAGGAGAGTGCCCAGATGATAATTGATGCTACAAGTATCAATCCCCCCATCTTTTTAAGGTATTGCTCTGCTTTGCCCCACATGTTTCGCATCGTTGCTTTGAATGTAGGTATGCGATAGGGGGGAAGTTCCATAACGAATGGCGTTTCATCAGCTTTGAACCAGAATTTGCGGAGCAGTTTGGCTGTAACTACTGCCATGGCTATTCCGAGCAGATAGAGTCCGAGAAATACCAGTGCGCCATGCTGCGGGAAAAATGCTCCGGCGAGCAGTACGTAAATTGGTATACGAGCCGAACAGCTCATGAATGGGTTTATAAGAATCGTGATGAGACGGCTCGATTTGCTCTCGATGATGCGTGTTGACATTATTGAGGGCACGTTGCAGCCAAAGCCCATCACCAGTGGTATAAAAGATTTGCCGTGAAGTCCCATCTTGTGCATAAGCTTATCCATGATGAAGGCCACACGCGCCATATAACCCGAGTCTTCCATAAATGATATGAAAGCATAGAGTATCAAGATGTTAGGTAGGAATACTATAACTCCTCCCACACCGCCTATCACTCCATCGAGCAGCAGGTCTTTAAGCGGGCCGTCGGTCATATAGTTGCTTACGAGGCCTGACAGCCACGACACAGAACTCTCTATCCATTCCATCGGGTAGCTGCCAAGTTCGAATGTACACCAGAAGGTAAGCCACATCACCGCTACGAATATCGGAAATCCGAATAGCTTATTGGTTACAAATGCATCAATTATCTTGGTGGCTTTCTCTTCTTTATCTAACGAGCCTTCTTGCGTCTCGGCCAGTGCTCCTTGCACAAATCCATATTTGGCTGCCGATATGGCTGACGTGGTATCTTCGCCCAAGTCTTTTTCGATGCGTTTCTCCTCTTGTTCACGCATATTCACCCACTTCGCATATTGCGGGCGTGCGTGAAGCATTTCTTCTACCTCCGGATCATGCTCCAGAAATTTTATTGCAAGAAATCTTGGTGAGAAGTGGTCGGAAATGTCAGGGTCGTTCTTGAACTCTTGGTTGAGCACTGCCACACCATCCTCTATTTCAGGATTCATCTTCACATGTATGTGGCGTGTGTCGGGATGCTTCATCTCATATACCTCAATTATGGTATCGAGCAGCTTGTCTATGCCCCAGCCTGTTGAGGCTATTGTGGGCACAAACGGCACTCCGAGCATTTTGCCAAGCTCTTTGTGATTGAGCTTCACATGACTTTTCTTTAACTCGTCATACATGTTGAGATCAACCACCATAGGCAAGTTCATGTCGATTAGCTCCGTGGTGAGATAGAGATTGCGCTCTAAGTTGGAGGCTACCACTACGTTGACTATCACGTCTGGTGTCTCCTCACGCAGATAGCGCATCACATATAGTTCTTCAGGAGAGTATGCTGAAAGTGAATATGTGCCGGGAAGGTCAACTATCTTGAATTTGTAACCTTTGTAGTGCATGGAACCTTCTTTCGCTCCGACTGTCACACCCGCATAGTTGCCTACATGCTCGCGTGCTCCTGACACCATGTTGAAGAGCGAGGTCTTACCGCAGTTGGGATTACCGATAAGTGCTATATTGATAGTGCGGTGTGGACGCCCGTGTGAGTCATCCTCCCCAACTATGTCATTATCAGGCTTTCGGTTGTCGTCTTCGAAGTGACGTTCTGCCTCATGCCATTCATTTACCGGCTGCACATCCATCAGTTTTGCTTCGGCCCTTCGGAGTGACACCTCATAACCCATGAGCTGATATTTCACCGGATCCTGAAGCGGTGCGTTCAGGATACACTTGATTTCTCTTCCCCTCACAAAACCCATCTCCATGACACGTTTGCGAAACGCCCCATGGCCAAATATCCTTGTGATTACTCCGGACTCACCCGGTTTAAGATCTGAAAGTAGCATTGTGTGTAATTTCAATCGTTGGCCACAGCATGCAGCTTGCGACTATTTGCGTCAGCGTACGTTAACTGGTTTGGCCTCTTTATACATTCATACAAAATTACAACCAAACTTCAGCAAAACCAAATTCCAACCTTATTTTACCCACTTTTAGGTATTCAATCAGCTCTATTCAATCAGCCAATCGATAAGTGTCTTAGTTTTTGACGAGAATACTGCCCCTATTTTTATGATTTTACGTCCGTCAGCCTTCCAAGGTATGCAGTATCCCTTGTTGTTGATTTGGTCAAGGGCTTCTTTAGCCGATCCGTCAATCTTGAATTCGAAAAGATATATAAGTGTGTCAGTATAACACATCAAGTCGATTCTTCCACCGGAGATACTAATCTCAGCTTCTGTATCCAAATCGAGCATCATGAACACAAGATAGACCAGGGAGTGAAAATGTTTCTCAAGTTGGGCATAGTCAATTATATGATAAGGAATCTTGCCCATTAAAGATTGAAGTTCTTTCATGAATGCGTCGGCATTACCTTTTTCTATCTCTCTCTTGATGGTTTTGAGTATGCCGTTCACATCGCTTTCAGGTGTTGATGTGTAATAAGGAAGAAGTACTTTTACAAGTGTTTGATTTACCTCTTCATTTGGTATGCAAAGCATGTAATCACCATCATCGGTGTCTGCTACAGTCAAATATCCTGTCTGGAAAAAGAGTGAAGCTGCATCATATTTGTTAAAGAGCTTGGAGAGTTCTTCCTCAGAATACCATTTGCTTGTCATGTCGGCAATCGAAATTCGTCTTTCTTTAATAAATGATAACAATGATTCCGATATGCCGCTCATTGCCCAGTAGTTCTTGAACATCCGGTTCTTAAAGACATTCATGAGACTGAATGGATTGTATACTAATGTGTCGTTGTTGGAAAAACGGTAGCCGTCATATTGAGACTTAAGTTTTTCTAAGGTTTCGCTTTCTGTCCATTTTTGCGATTTTGATAGTTCGCAGATGCCTGATTTGAAGTTTTCTTCAAGCTCTTTTTGTGTAATCCCGCAGATACCTGCATAATGCGGATTCATCGACAGGTCTTCCAGATTGTTTACACCTGAAAATAATGTCACATGTCTGAACCGAGACACACCGGTTATGAATGACATGCGCAGATATTCATCCTGCGATTTCAGTTGCTGAAAGAATGGTTGAAGCAAATTGCAGTGTTCGTCAAACAGCTCTTTATTGTCAAGTGAATCGAGCAAGCCTTTGTCATATTCATCAATAAGCACTACCACTTGTTTGTGTGTTACAAGCGAAATGTCTCTGATTAAGCGTCCGAACACCGTTCCGGTTCCCTCTTCATAAGTGTATTCTTCAAGTCCGTATTGTTTGGTATATTCAAGTATACGGCGCTTAAGAAATGCTTCCAATTGTCCTGGGAGGTTTACGCTCGCCTCGCTCATGTCGAATCTAAGCACAGGGTAATGTTCCCATTTTTCTTCAAATTTGGATACATATAAACCTTCAAACAGTTCTTTCTTACCTTCGAAATAAGCTTGCAGAGTGGATATGAATAGACTCTTGCCGAATCTTCGTGGACGAGATAAAAAGATGGTCTGCCCCGAACTTACCATGGCATGAAGATACATAGTTTTATCTACATATAGATAACCCTCTTCCCTAATTTTCTGGAATGTCTGTATGCCTACCGGATATTTTATGATGCTATTCATGCGTATGTGTCTTTACTCCAAAATTAGCAATTATTTACCTCTTATACAAATTTCTTTGAATTATTATTTATGAATTCTATGTGTGCGATTATATTGCACAAGTAGAATTTGAAAACAACAATTTTGTTGCGTTTAAATTATTGTCTATTAATGGAGACATATTCATATTGATTATAATACAAAACATTAGACAATGATTTACGGTTACATTCGAGTAAGTAGCGACAAGCAAACAGTAGAGAACCAACGCTTTGAGATAAATAGCTTCTGTGAGCGAGAGAAGATAAAAATTGATGGTTGGATAGAGGAAACAATAAGTGGTACTAAGGCATATGACAAACGCCAATTAGGGAAATTGCTCAACAAAGTGCAAAAAGATGACCTCATCATTTGTGCCGAGCTTTCAAGACTGGGGCGTAATCTTTTCATGATTATGGAAATTTTGAATATCTGTATGACAAAGGAGTGCAGGGTATGGACTATCAAGGACAACTATCGTCTTGGTGATGATATTCAGAGTAAAGTTTTGGCCTTCGCCTTTGGCTTATCTGCGGAGATAGAACGAAACCTTATAAGTCAACGAACCAAGGAGGCTTTGGCAAGAAAAAAGGCAGAAGGTATTGTTCTTGGTCGTCCCAAAGGGAGAAAGAATGCGCCTGATAAATATAAGCTCTCAGGCAAAGAAACTCTTATAAGGGAGTTATTGACTATTGGCATGTCGAAGCGTCAAATCGCAAAAATATGCAAAGTTGACCGCAATACGCTTGCACGTTTTATAAAAGAAACGTTGGATTAATTAGAGATTTGGTGCCATAATAATGAGCGATTTTGTGCAGCAACAAGGTGTTGAATGTGATTTCGCGTCTTCTGACTC
>CAJUIJ010000055.1 GCA_910586175.1 uncultured Muribaculaceae bacterium
ATGTCAAAGTGTTAATGTCAATATGTCAAAGTGGCTAAATGGCAGCGGCGCCTCGCCGCCGCCTCGCCACTGCCTCGCCACTGCTTATTTGGCGAAGCCGCGCAGGCGGAGCAGGGCGTTGGTGTCGGGGTTGTGGCCGCGGAAGCGCTTGAAGAGCACCATGGCGTCTTCTGTGTCGCCGGCCTCAAGTATGTTCTTCTTGAAGCTTGCGGCAGTCTTCTTGTCGAATATGCCCTTCTGCTGGAAAAGTTCCCATGCGTCAGCCTCAAGTACCTGGGCCCAAAGATAAGTGTAATAGCCGGAAGCATAACCGTCATCGCCGAAGATATGCTTGAAATAAGGAGAACGGTAACGGAATGTAATCTCTTCAGGCATACCGATCTTTTCAGCCACCATAAGCTCAAATGCCTTAGGGTCTTTAACCTCGGCCTGTTCGCCATACATCATGTCGAGAATGGCGGCACCGGCCAGCTCGGTTGTCATGAAGCCCTGATTGAACTTGCCTGCCTCCACAATCTTCTGCACCATCTCGTCGGGGATAACCTCTCCGGTCTTGTAGTGACGGGCGTAAGTTTTCAGCACTTCAGGCGAGAATGCCCAGTGCTCATTCATCTGTGAGCACATCTCCACATAGTCGCGGTCTACGTTGGTTCCGGCCAATGACTTATAGGGGGCAGTTGTCAGCATGCCCTGGAGTGCATGACCGAACTCATGGAACATGGTTTCAACCTCGTCGGCTGTAAGAAGAGCCGGAGCATCTGCAGTGGGGCGTGAGAAATTGCCCACATTATATACGATGGGTCGCTTGTAAGTGCCGTCGCCATAGAGACCTGCACTCTGCATCTGCTCCATCCATGCTCCCTGACGCTTGGTGTCGCGGGGGAAATAGTCGCACATCCACACAGCCACGTGCTCGCCGGTCTTGGCATCTACCACGTCATACACCCTCATATCCTCGATATATTTCGGAGCGTCGGGAATCTCCACAAACTTCACGCCGTAGAGTTTCTCGGTGGCGTCAAACATACCCTTAAGCACATTGTCGAGTGCGAAATAAGGACGTGTCGCAGTATCGTCAAGGTCAAACTTCTCGCGTTTCACCTTATCAGCGTAGTAGTAATAGTCGTAAGGCGCTATCTTGAAGCCACCGCCATGCGCATCCACATAGGCTTGCATATCTTTGACCTCCTCTTTGCTGCGATTCACAGCCGGCTCAAACACTTGCATAAGCAGTTCGCTGGCAGCCTCCGGAGTCTTGGCCATCACGCGTGAGGTCATCATCGCGGCGAAAGTGTCGAAGCCCATGAGTTTCGCCTTCTCGTTGCGGAGCTTCACTATCTGGCTTATTACCGGAAGGTTGGAGTTGTCGCCATAGCTCGCCAGATTGGTGTAGCCTTCATATATGGCCTTGCGCAGGCCACGGGAGTCTGCATACTGGAGCACCGGCAGACGGCTCGGGGCATGGAGTGTGAACACCCACATGTCGTTAAGTCCGCGGGTCTTGGCTTCATCGGCTGCCTGGTCGATCGATGACTGAGGCAGACCTGCGAGTTCTTCCTTGTCGTAGACAATCACTGCAAACTGGTTGGTGGCGTTGAGCAGGTTGCGGTTGAACTGTATGAAGAGCTTCGAAAGCTCATTGTTGATTCTCACCAGTTCCTCTTTCTTGTCAGCGGGAAGGGCGGCTCCCTGTTCGGCAAACTGACGGTAATACTTCTCGACCACTCGCTTCTGCACAGGTGTGAGACCTTGTTTGTCGCGATTGTCATATACCTGCTGTATGCGCTGAAACAGGAGGTCGTTCAGCATCAGCTTGTTGTTGGCGTCATTGAGGAGGGGTATAGCCTCTTCCGACATGGTGGCAAACTCCGGTGTGGACATAGCCTCCATATAGTGATAGAACACCCCGCACACACGCTCCAGGATAGGGGAGAGGTTCTCGAGCGGGAGGATGGTGTTGTCAAAGTCGGGCACGGCACGATTGCGCACTATGTTCATGATAGCCTCATCCTGCTCCGCTATGCCGGCCTTGATAGCCGGTATGAAGTCGGAGGTCTCGATGCGGTCGAACGGCGCGATTTCATACTTCGTGTCGTAAGGCTTCAGGAACGGATTCTCGCGTTCAGCCATGGCCGACATGCTTGGAGCGGCCAGAGCCAAGGCAACGGCCGCAGTGGTGATAATCTTTTTCATATAATCTCATTTATCTTGTATTGTATCGTGGGTTATTCAAGTTCTTCATCGTCCAGTCCGGTTATGGTCTTTACGATTGTCCTGTCTATTCCGTTGGCGAGCATCTGCTTTGCAATTTGTCTCTTCTCATCAGCTCGTCCTTTCTCCATGCCTTTCTCCATGCCTTTCTCCATGCCTTTCTCGAACCCCATCTGCATACCCTCTGTAACTCCCTCGAAGTGGGCTTCCTCTTTGGCGTTTTCAAGTACGTTGTGCATGCTGTTGATGCTTTCCAGGTGGTTATAATAGGCATTGCGTTCTTCCTTGGAAAGACGGTCTATGCGCATTTTCTCGCGTGCGGCATCAAGGCCGGGGGCGTCGCTCTGTTCATGCACCACACCCTGCGACAGGAAGTACATCCATTGGTCTATCGGGGTCTTGGACCACTTATCAAAGTCGGAAGCAAAGAGAATGTAATATTCGGGGTATATCTCCGAAATCTTGGTGACTTTATATTTCCTCTTCCAGCGTTCGCTCATGTTGAGCGGCTCTCCATTGTGTATACCAATAAAGTCAGTGGTGCCATGATATATGTAATCGCTGTTGCTGACTATGTTGAAATACACCAGGCTTATACTGTATATCTTATCAATTTTGTCATACTTGTCCCCCCTGTTTATGTAATCGTTGATAATCTTGGATGTGCCGAACAGTATGCGGTGAAAGAATTGGTCTTCGCTTTGGTTCTGCACCTCGATGAGTATTTTGCGTCCTGTCGAATCCTTGGCGAGCAAGTCCACACGGTTCTGCTTGCCGTCTTCGCGGTCGGCATTACCCTCACTTTCCAGAAGTTCATCGATCACAATCTCTTCTCCGAGCAAGGAGGTGAGGAAGCCTTCGAGCACATTGAAATTAGCCTTGTCGCGGAGCAACCGCTTCATGGCCCAGTCGAAACGTATGAGACGGTTGTCGTCAGAATGTGTTGTGTCCATGGCACATAGTATTTAGAATGTTGCAAAGAGTCACCCCCTCGTCTTACTGCCGACAGAGTGGATATGCAAATATATCTATTTATTGTGTAAAAAGCAAATATATGCCAAGGCAGTTTTACGTAGTGCAAGCGACCGGTAATCTGCCAAATGGTGTGTCATTTGGCGAGTGAGTCTTCGGTAAACTCGAATGTGGCGACCAATGGGTAGTGGTCTGAAAATTTTACTTTGCCTTTCTCTACGTCGAGGGCCTTCAGCGGGCCGCGGTAGAAGATGTGGTCGAGATGGAACCAAAACTTGTGGGCATTGAAGGTTATCATGGGTCCGAAGCCTGTCTCCACATAGGCATCGTGGAGGTCGTCTCCCTTAAGCAAGCGGTATGCGTATGACTCCGGCACATCGTTGAAGTCTCCGCATATCAGTGTGGCTCCCTTCATGCGGTCGATGGTGTTGCGCAATATCTGCACATCGTTGCGTCGATTCTGAAAACCGTTGTGCAGCTTCTGATGCAATGAACCCTGCACAGAGAAGATGTTTTTCGATAAAGATTTGACCGATTTTATCGATGATAGGCTGTTGATGTCTTCGCATTCGTCAGACGACAGCATGAACGACTGCAAGTGCACGTTTATCAGCACCATCTTATGCCCTTTGATGTTGAACTTGAAAAATGAGTAACGACGCAGGTCAAACTTGCCGTCTATATAGTTGTAGCCGTTCTCAAAGATAACAGGATATTTCGAGAAGACCTTCATGTCGTTGGCCGGGTCTCCCACATAGTAGGGATATGTCTTGAGCAACCGCTCTTTCTGCTCCTCTGTCATGCCTGTCACCTCGACTGAGTCCAGACGCACAAGCTCCTGCACATTGATTATGTCTACGCCGGAGTTGATGAGATATTCTATCGTGCGGTTGGCCGTGCTGTCCTTTCCCTCCTGGTCCCAGCCATGTATCATGTTGTAGGTCATGAATGTGAACTTGGTGGCATCAGGGTCTCCCTCCTTGCTTCCCGACAATGGACTGACAGTGCTGATAGGTCCCCAGGAGGCAATCAAAGCCAATACCCCTATGCCGCCCACAAAATAGCGCCCGCAGACAAACCAAATCACTGTCACTGCGAGTGTAAGCATGGCAAGATAGGGAAGCACGAGCACCAATATGGCCGGTAAAGTGAATATCTCGGTGTTGAAACGTCCGCCGTATGCCGACAGGATTGTCAAGGCGAAGAGCAGCAGCGAGACCACCGTTGCGACTATTCGCAATATGGGTTTGATTATAGGGAGAAACATGTTTGTTTTATTGTTCAATTATTTCTTAATCGTGGCTAAAGCAAATGGTTATATAGCTTGATAACTTCATAACTCATAATTCTGGATTAAGACTTACTTTATTGTTTCTTGATTACGGTGGAGAGATAGTTCAGTTCTGACTTCTCACGGTCGGTGAGCGAGTCGAACCCTGAGATTCTGATTTTATCGAGAAGGATGTCGAGGCGGTCATTGAGCTCCTGTTGTGTCGGCATAGCATTGCGTACGCGTCGTGATGTGCGAACCTGCATGGCTTTGCTCTTGGAGCCGTGAAGTGTTCGGGCTATCCATTTGAACGAAAGCCCTGCCACAATGCCTCCCACGTGGGCGCATTGTGTGGGTATTGCAACCGACCCTGCCAGCAGGGTGAGAAGCACGCATACCAGCGTGACCCATTTCAGTTTCACTTCTCCTATCAGAAAAAGGCCTATGGCACGGTTGGGCATACGCATTGCCGCATAGCACATCATGCATAGTACCGCCGCCGATGAGCCGGTGAGATAATTTCCCGGTCCGTAGCCCGTGAGTATTGAAGAAGCGATATAGGCGACACCTCCGGCCATTCCGCCTGCCAAAAAAAGCCAAGTGATGCGTCTATCTCTCTCTAAGTCGGCCAGCATCCTGCCAAACCAGAAGAGCCATAGCATATTGAAGAGCAGATGCAGTGGCGAGAAGTGTACGAACATGTAGCTGGCAAGTGTCCACGGATGCGTGGCAAACGCGTATGCCTCTGAGGGCAACGCAAGCAGAGCATACAGCAGCCGGTTGTCGGCGTGCGTAAAATGCATCACCAACATAGCCACCCACAATGCCATGGCAGTGGTAATGTTGAGAAGCAGCAACCATGTGAGATTTCGGCTGCCGCATATCTGTGACATTTTAATAAAAGCCCTTGCCGCCATGCAGTGTGCCTTTATGTTTCCAATAGAGCAGCAATATCAGTCCAAACAGTAGGCCCCCGAGGTGTGCGAAGTGAGCCACCGTGCCACCACCGCTCACGCCGAGGAAGAATTCAAGCACAGCATACCCGATCACCATATATTTGGCCTTGATGGGCACCGGTATAAAGAAAAGGTAGAGCGGCATA
Source organism: uncultured Muribaculaceae bacterium (assembly GCA_910586175.1). Taxonomy (GTDB): domain Bacteria; phylum Bacteroidota; class Bacteroidia; order Bacteroidales; family Muribaculaceae; genus Lepagella. The sequence goes on from CAJUIJ010000055.1 coordinate 5,556, forward strand.
TTGGGAAATGTCATGGCGAAGCCCAAAAGCAAACCAAAGATCGCTCCTGATGCCCCGACGGTCAGCATCATGTTTTTCGATGCCGCGATGCCGGCCAGGAATTCCGGGTCGCCTGTCGCGATTGCCCGGTCCACAATGCCTTTCATCGTGTCGTAGGTGAGTCCGTTCATCCTCGCGATTTCGGTGATGTAGTCATGCTGGAAAGTCAGTGCCCATACACCCTCCTGCACAAGGGCTGCACCGATACCGCATATCATATAGAACACGAAGAAGCGTTGCGAACCCCATACCTGCTCCAATATGCGTCCAAACATCCAGAGAGTGAACATGTTGAAGATGATGTGCAGAGGATTGTGTATGTCATGCAGAAACATGTATGTGATGATCTGCACCGGGTTGAAATCCGTGCCCCCTATCATATGCAGACCGAGGTGCGACTGTAGCCATGTGCCCAAAGATGGCAATATCATACCCATGGCCCAGATTATGACGTTTACTATAAGCAGGTTCTTGGTTACAGGAGGTATACTCCGGAATCTTTCACTTATACTCATACCTATTGATGTGTTACTATATCATAAACGGTGATGTTGGCTTTTAAGTATTGTCGCAGCCAATAAGTAATGAGTAAAATGACTCATTACTTAATTCCGCTTCTGTCATAATGGTGCCGATTTGCATGGCATTATGCGTTGATTTCGGTGTGGTTTCCCGGTGTGTCTATATTTTGTCTATATATATTTTCGGTATCCAGCGGGCCGGCTTAGGTGCATTTATTGTCTATCTGCAATAAAATGCCTAAATTTGCGGCCTGACATTATCAGTATTATTAACTACATCAAGATTTATGAAATTTAAGTTTGCCGGCACACTCGCTGTGTGCCTTTTTACGAGTCTGGTTATGTCGGCTGCCAATTATCAGGTTGAGATAGGTGACTGCCGTTATGCCCTCGATTCTTCACGCGCAAAGCTTATGTGATGCAATTCATAGGGCCGACCTCGCGCAAGACTGTAACCATACCCGATAATATAATGTATGAGGATGGCAAGACTTATACCGTCAACAAGATTGGCGAGTGCGCATTCATGGAGTCGAATGTCGTTACGGTCAATATGCCATCTACTATCCGGGAGATCGGTGCGTGTGCGTTTCAGGATTGCCCGAGATTCAGCAAGGGCAAAGTGCTGATAATTCCTGAGGGTATACAGACTATCGGCATGGAGGCGTTCAAGGGTTGTCTTATGACCGGAGTGGAGTTCCCTTCCTCTCTCAAGCTCTTGGATGAGGCTGCTTTTGAAGGCACAAAGATCGCATCTGTGAAATTCTCCAAGTTGAAAAATGATCTCACCATCGGAGACTTTGCTTTCGAAGACTGCACATCTCTTACGGAAGTGGCAATTCCTTCGAAGACTGTTTCGCTGGGCTATGCAGCGTTCTCCGGTTGTTCGGCCTTGACAACTGTGAGCATACCGGCCACTTTAAAGAAGATCCAGACATTCTGTTTCGAATATTGCAAGGCTTTGACTACTGTCTCATTGGCTTCGGGTGTGACTACAATAGGCACCGGGGCGTTCCGCAGCTGCGTTTCGCTCAAGGGTATCATAATACCCAACAGTGTCAAGAAACTCGAACAGCAGGCTTTCCAGAATACTGGTCTCGTCACCATCACCTTGCCGGGTAGTGTCACCAACGTTCCGTGGTGTGCATTCTCGGGCTGCGACAATCTTGCCACGGTCAATCTTCCATCCACATTGAAGAGCATAGAGAGCGGAGCCTTTTTTGAATGTCCGTCATTATTGACAATCAGGTGCGATGCCACCACGCCTCCCGATTGCTCTGATGAGGCAGTCTTCTCTAAAGAAAGCTATGCCGGTGCAAAGCTGATTATCCCCGAAGCCTCTCGTTCCGCTTATTCCAAGGCTGAGATATGGAAGAAGTTCAAATGGTGGCTCACATCAGGAATCTCGTTGCCCGAAGCAAGCGATGATGCCTTAGAAGAATTGACCGGTGTGGAATACTACACATTGCAGGGTGTGAGGGTAAATGCCGACAACATGCAGGATGGAACCATATACATTTGTCGAACCACGGCAGGCTCCAAGCTCGTAAGAAAGTAGAGAAAACATATTATTTTGTCGCTTTTATGTGTTTTTATTGACTTTTTTTAAGAAAGATGGCTTTTTAATTTGTTATTCAGACATAAATAACTATATTTGTGGAGTATTTGTTAAAAAGGGGAGCGGAAAGCTTTTGCATTTCGCAACTTTTGATACAATAGATTCCACAAAGCTCCGTAAAAAGAAGTTTCAAAACACATAAAACATTTAATTATGAACAAGACAGATTTAGTAAACGAGATAGCAGCCAAGGCTTCTCTGAATAAGGTAGATGCAAAGAAGGCTCTCGATGCAGTGCTCGAATCAATTGCACAGGCGCTTGCCAATGACGACAAGGTACAGCTCATCGGTTTCGGCACATTCGCAATGGTTGAGAAGCCCGAACGCACCGGCCTTAACCCCCGTACCAAGGAGAAGATTGTGATTCCGGCACGCAAGGTGGTAAAATTCAAGGCAGCAGACAGCCTCGGCAAGTAATCGACACCGTCATAATCACCCACAGCATGATGGGTGCACTGAAAAACCAAACAAAGGGATGCAGACACGCTGCATGCCTTTGTTTGGTTTTGTCGACATCTATCAGTTCAAAGTGCAATGAAGATTAGCGTCAAACAAGTCGCATCGCGCACCGGGGGCGAGGAGGTGCCGCCGACTACCAAAATGTCTATTGGGAGATGAGTTTTTTCCCATTACATATGTATATACCATTCTGAGGAGCTGTTTGCAGTTTGTGTCCGTAGATGTCGTATATACTTTCCTCTGTAAGAGACCCGGATTCATTTTTGAGTAATTTACAGTTTGATAGTCCTGTGAAAAAATCCTCATGAGTGAAAATGGGAACGTCATTTATTTGTACTTCGATGACTTTTGGTGAGTGGTAACTGACACCATTATCCGTTTCAAGTTGATGAATGTAGTCAAATGCTCCGCAACTGCTCCCAATGCCTTCAACAACTATGTCATCTATTTTATCGTTGACGTTATAGTTGACATTGTTTTGAATAGTCCATCTTTTAAGCGACTCTCCATTTATGTTGATGTTGTCAATTCCTTTTATGAATGAACGTGCATTGGATTCAACACCGTCAAACCAATGATGTACTATAGCGTCACCTACATCAAGATTGATAGGCAAGCATGGCACTAAATATTCACTTTGAGGATAATGGATATAAATCATGTGATCAATCTCAAATACGTCATAGCTTCGATTAGAGAGTGAAATTTCGTCAGGCACATCTTCAGTCAAATATTGGATGTCTATTCGCTTTCCACTGTGTCCTTCATATTGCACATCGCCCACAACATAGGCACAAAATTCTAAAGTCAGATATTTTGCTTGTTCGCCAAACTCCCAACTTTGTAATGTTACCCCTTGTTCAAATATCCATTTTTTGCCATCACATAGCAGAGGTGAGTATGCATTATCATTAGAAAATCCGGACAAGCCAATTCCTAAAGTTGAATAGAACAATGCGCTTGCTAAAAGTAATGATTTTTTCATGATTTTATATTTTTAAGTTAAAAGATGACTTTTTAATTTGCTTATATATATTGCATTAGCTGATTTGACATTGTAATGTATGTCAGATTGATTCGTTTTGAGCTTATGTTTGTTGCAAATATAATAAAAACTTGGATATGCTCAAAATATTTTATGTGTTTTATGTAAAAAGTGGAATAATGATTTGCAAGATGTGGTATATGGTAGCAAATTGAAAGGTGAATATCTTGTGCAAGCGTAAGAGGAGTGCAATCATATCTTTGTGTTAGTGTAATCATGAGACTGATTGAAAATTTATCGCACATATAATTTGTGCGATACCTGTAAGTCGTTTAAACGACTTCATTTGCAAATATAACGATTGTAAGGCTTTTTGGGGTTAATGTAAATATCTGGTTGAAATGGTGAAAAAAATTTTTTTCTATGTAATTACGGTTGGTGAAATGGAACGGCCTCGTTTTTAGTAACCTATTTTAACATTGACCATTTTTAACAACTTCATTGCCACCTTTCTTGCAAGCAGATTCTTGCATACGGATGCTTTTGATTTGCTTTTATCAAATCATTCATTGAGGAGGCACGGTGAAAATGGTTGGGTTATGGTTTTAAGCGCGGGTTTGTTGCAACATTTTATGTAGTTTTTCGTTTCTAAATTAGATACTATAATATTAAATAAAGCGAAATATGGCTGATATTACATACAATAGTATGAATTTGCTTTATCGGTTTGAACCTGAGTCTCCCTCCGACTTGTGCAGGTTTCTCGCCGGCAAACTGCGCAAACGAAGGTTGGAGCGAGGACTGTCGCGAGAGGCTCTCTGCATGATGTCGGGAGTGGCGGTTTCCACGATTGCCAAGTTTGAGACCAAGTATGTGATTTCCCTCATTTCGTTTGTGGCAATATGTCAGTCTTTAGGATATACTGAAGAACTTAAATCCATATTGGCAACCCCAAAATACAAGACAATGGAGGAGCTTGAGATAATTAACAAAAACAAGAACCGTAAAAAAGGACGCAATGAATTTACCTGATAAGCTGACAGTGAAGTTTAACGATAAGCCGGTCGGTACGCTTGCGCTCTCCACTACCGGCGAATGCACATTTGTTTATGATAGGAATTGGTTGGTGCATGGCTTTTCCTTGTCTCCTTTGGAATTGCCACTGCGAGATGGTTTGTTCACTGCAAAGCAGAGTCCTTTTCGTGGAAATTTTGGCGTGTTTGAAGATAGTCTTCCTGACGGTTACGGCATATATCTGATTGACCGGCTTCTTAAGCAGCAAGGTGTAGATTCCCGTTCGCTCACTCCATTGCAATGGTTAAGCATTGTAGGCCGTAATGGGATGGGGGCATTGAGTTACGAACCTGAGGCGACATTCGATTTTAGAAGTGAAATCTATGGTGATGTTGATCTTGACACGCTGCAATGTAAGGCGTTGGATGTATTGAGCGAGAAAGATTTCAAGGATGCCGGACTGTTATATTATAATAGCGGAAATTCAGGAGGTTGTCGACCTAAGGCAATGTATCATGATGAAGAAGGAAGTTGGATAGTGAAGTTTCGCCATGTTTATGATTCTGTTGATATAGGCAAAATGGAATATGAATATTCTAAGTGCGCTTTGGCGTGTGGTATACATGTTCCGGAATTTAAGTTGTTGAATAATAAATACTTTTCGTGCAAACGATTTGATATTGATGCAAAAGGTGAGAGGGTGCATGTTGTTACGGCCGGAGCTTTGCTTGGAGAGTCTATTCATCCACCAAAGTCTGATTATAAGGTTTTGCTTGGACTTACCGGATATGTTACTCAATCTCCCAAAGATGTGTTGCAGATGTTCCGAAGGATGGTTTTCAACGTGTTTAGTCAAAACAAGGATGATCATATTAAGAATTTTTCGTTCATTTGTAATGATGGAAAATGGGAACTTGCACCAGCTTACGATTTGACATACTGCCCTAAAGGTTATAATGGAGAGCATGCCTCTTCCGTGAATTATAATGGCAATCCTACGGAGAAAGATATGCTTGAAGTTGCTGCATCAGTTCGTATATCTGCCGACGAGGCTAAAGCGATAATTGATGATATCCGTCCAAAATGCAAATCATTGGTCAGCCGAGTAGTAAAATATTAGGATTTTGGTAACTGACGTTTTTTTAGTATTTTTGTAAGTTAAATTTAAAATGACTCATTACTTATATTTTCAGGTAAATGGCAATAGAGAATATCATAGCGCAGGGCGCCGCTGATGCGGTCAAGGCCCTGTATGGTGCTGAGGTTGACCCCAAGACGCTCAACCCTTCAGCCACCAAGAAGGAGTTTGAAGGCGATCTCACCGTGGTAGTGTTCCCCGTGCTGAAGATGTCACGCAAGAGTCCGGAGGCTACTGCCAACGAGATAGGGGAGTGGATGGTGGCAAATGTGCCGGCAGTGGAGAAATTCAATGCAGTGAAGGGCTTCCTGAATCTCTCCATCAGCAAGGGCTTCTGGCTTGACCTGCTTCATGAGATTGCCGAAGATGACAATTTCGGCATAAAGCGTGCAGATACCGATTCACCGCTCGTCATGGTGGAATACTCCTCGCCCAACACCAACAAGCCCCTTCACCTCGGCCACGTGCGCAATAACCTGCTCGGATATTCGCTCGCATGCATACTCGAGGCTGACGGCAACCGCGTGGTGAAAACCAATATCGTAAACGACCGCGGCATACACATCTGCAAGTCAATGCTCGCATGGCTGAAATGGGGCGAGGGCGTTACTCCCGAGACTGCCGGCAAGAAAGGTGACCACCTTATCGGTGATTTCTACGTAGCATTCGACAAGCACTATAAAGATGAAGTGAAAGCCCTCAAGAAGCAGCTGACTGACCAGGGCGTGCCCGAAGAGGAGGCAGAAACACGTGCCAAGGAGGAGGCTCCGCTCATGCAGGAGGCTCGCGAGATGCTTCGCAAGTGGGAGCAGAACGACCCCGAGGTGCGCAACCTCTGGCACACCATGAACTCATGGGTGTATGCAGGTTTTGATGAGACCTACAAGCGTATGGGTGTCAGCTTCGACAAGATATATTATGAGTCGGATACTTATCTTGAAGGCAAGGATCTTGTGCTCAAAGGTCTCGACGAGGGCAAGATGTATCGTCGCGATGATGGCTCCGTATGGGCAGACCTCACCGGAGAGGGTCTCGACCAGAAACTCCTGCTGCGTTCCGACGGCACCTCTGTCTATATGACACAGGATATAGGTACCGCCAAGCTCCGTTTCCGCGATTTCCCAATAGACCGGATGGTATATGTGGTGGGTAATGAGCAGGAATATCACTTCAAGGTACTCTCCATATTGCTCGATCGCCTTGGCTTCAAGTGGGGCAAAGACCTCGTGCATTTCTCCTACGGTATGGTGGAACTCCCTGAAGGAAAGATGAAGAGCCGTGAGGGCACAGTGGTAGATGCCGACGACCTCATCGACACGATGGTCAATTCCGCCGCAGAGATGAGTGCGGAGCGTTTTGCCGACATGACTCCCGAAGAGGCCGCTGAGGTGTCGCGCATGGTCGGACTCGGTGCATTGAAATATTTCCTCCTGAAGGTGGATCCGCGCAAAAACATGCTCTTCAATCCCAAGGAGTCAATTGACTTCAACGGCAATACAGGCCCCTTCATACAGTACACTTATGCACGTATCAAGTCGGTGCTCCGCAAGGCAGCCGACAACGGCATGGAGGTTAAGATGAATATGAAGATAGCCGGCGTGCCCAACGATAAGGAGACTGTGCTGATTCAGAAAGTCGATGACTTCCGCAACACCGTGGCGGATGCAGCACGCAATTTCTCACCTGCCGTCATTGCCAACTATGCCTACGACTTGGCCAAGGAGTATAACCAGTTCTATCATGACTACAGCATACTGCGCGAAGAGGATGCCGATGCCCGCAACCGCCGTCTGCTCATCTCGGCAGTGGTGGCCCGCACTCTAAAGGCAGCCATGTCGCTGCTCGGCATAGAGATGCCCGAACGTATGTAATGGAACGGCGATTTCCAAATCGCCAAAAGATTCAAACAACAGCCATTCCTAAACCAATTGGCACAAAATTTGTCTAATTAAAAGAAGTCGGTCCATAACTGACCGACTTCTGATAAAAACAATAAAAACTATGGATTACAACAACAATGTGACCCCACCTCCTTATTTTAACGAGGGAGCGGTGGCCAAACAGACCAACGCAGTGATGAAGCGCGTATACGTGCGCATGTTCATCGGTCTGCTCGTATCTGCATTCTGTGCACTTGGCGTGGCTTCGAGCCCGGCATTGCTCAGCTTCTTTGTAATGAACCGGATTGTGTTCTGGGGCATGTTCATCGCCATGTTCATTATGGCTTGGGTGCTACCGTCGCGCATGCAGAAGATGTCGACCGGTGCAGTGCTTGGATGCTTTGTGCTCTTTTCAGCAATGATGGGTACAACGCTTGCCCCGATATTCCTGGTGTATCGTCTTGGCACAATTGTCTATACCTTCTTTATCACCGCCGGCACGTTCGGTGCTATGTCAGTGTATGGCTATTTCACCAAGTCTGACCTTACCAAGATGGGTTCCTTCCTGTTTATGGCCCTTATCGGACTCATCATCGCATCGGTAGTCAACATCTTTGTGGCAAGTTCCGCACTCGACTGGATCATCTCGATAGTGGGTGTGCTGATTTTTGTGGGTCTCACCGCGTGGGATACCCAGCAAATCAAGCAGATTTCGCGTGCAAATCTTGACCCGGCTCTCGCCGACAAGCTCGCTACTATAGGTGCGCTCAATCTCTACCTCGACTTCATCAACCTCTTCCTTTACCTGCTCCGCATCTTCGGAGGTAGCCGTGATTGATATGGATAAGGATAAGATAGCATCGGAGATGCTCGATGCAGTTGAGCTGTATGTCAGCTCAACCGAAGCCTGGGATGATGCAGTGCTCACCTTTGATACCGCTACAGGCAAGGCATCGGTGATGGAGTCAGAAGATGCTGAAAAGCTGCCCGAGACAGTCGATGTGTTCGACATTATGGATTTCGTGGAAATGACCCCCGATGGCAAATGGATTGCTGACAAGGAAACCATAGAGGCCACAGC
>CAJUIJ010000056.1 GCA_910586175.1 uncultured Muribaculaceae bacterium
TTATTATTTAGTAGCTTTCTTCTTGTTAGCGACTGTTTTCTTGCGACCCTTACGTGTGCGGGCATTATTCTTTGTGCTCTGGCCACGCACGGGCAAGCCGATACGGTGACGTATGCCACGGTAGCAACCTATGTCCATGAGGCGCTTGATGTTGAGCTGAATCTCAGTGCGGAGGTCACCCTCTACCTTGAAATCGCGCTGTATCACCTCACGAACAGCTGCTGCCTGCTCGTCTGTCCAGTCTTTAACTTTGATGTCGCGGTCAACTCCCGCGCGCTCAAGAACTGTGTTGGCTGCGCTACGGCCGATACCGTAGATGTAGGTCAACGCAATCTCTCCTCTCTTATTTTGCGGCAAATCTACGCCGACAATTCTTACTGCCATATTGCTTGGTTACAAATTTTTTGCAAAGGTAATAAATTTTGTTTCCTTGTGCAAACGTCAGGCCTCTATTTGTTCCTTTTTAAGGCTTCTCAGGCCCTCGTTGCCGGGGAATCCTCTTTATCCCTGACGCGTTTTAAACTTTGGATTCTTTTTGTTGATTACGTACAGTCTGCCTTTGCGACGAACGATCTTGCTGTCGGCCGTACGTTTTTTGACTGATGCTCTAACTTTCATATCGAGTTCTGTTTTTATTTGTATCTGAATGAAATCCGGCCCTTGCTCAGGTCGTATGGACTCATCTCCACCTTGACCTTATCGCCCGGAAGTATCTTGATGTAGTGCATTCTCATCTTGCCTGAGATGTGGGCTGTGATTTGATGTCCGTTCTCAAGCTCGACCTTGAACATCGCATTGCTCAATGCCTCGAGTATCACTCCATCCTGTTCGATTGCTGCCTGCTTTGCCATTCTATATTTCTATGGTTTGATTGTCTTGATGATTTTGATTGCATCCTTATCCCTCCACCTTGGAGTCTGCATGATTGCGTAGCTGCGGGAAGAACGCACCCTTGGCCTTCAGCACTTCCTCCACATATTTGAATGTGGTGAGTTGCCTTGGCTCCTCGCCGGTGATGACCACGGTGTGCTCGTAGTGAGCAGATGGTTTGCCATCGCGTGTACGGCATTCCCAACCGTTGGGGTCAATCTTGACATTCTTGCTGCCGAGGTTTATCATAGGCTCAATGCAGATGATCATGCCCGGCTTCAACACCGGACCAATGCCGCGGCGCCCATAGTTTGGCACCTCAGGATCCTCGTGCATCTCCTTGCCGATGCCGTGGCCGCACATTTCTCGCACCACGGTATAGCCTCGTTTCTCTACATACGTCTGCACGGCGTTTGAGATGTCGCCCACACGGCGACCGGCCTTGGCGGCGGCGATGCCTTTGTAGAGTGACTCGTAAGTTGCCTGTAGCAGACCCTTCTCCTTATCGTCAATCTCACCTACTGCAAACGTAAAACATGAGTCACCGTTCCACCCGTTGAGTTCCACCACACTGTCAATGCCGACAATATCGCCCTCACGCAGGGTGCGGTTGGAAGGGAAACCGTGCACCACCATATCGTTGATCTCGATGCAGAGGGTGCCCGGAAAACCATGATAACCAAGGCAAGCGGGTTTACCCCCGTTATCGAGGATAAACTCCCTTGCTATGGTGTCGAGACGCTTGGTGGTTACGCCGGGTTCAACCCACTTCGCCACCTCGCCGAGAGTACGGCTCATCAAATCGCAAGCCGCAGCTGTCAGTTCTATCTCTTCATGTGTCTTGATATGAATCATATCAGCTTTTATCTCACCTTAAATGTTAGAAGGCACTGCTGCCGGACGAACGACCTTTGATTCTGCCATGCTTCATCAGACCGTCATACTTATGCATGATAAGATGACCTTCGATGATACGCAGAGTGTCGAGCACCACACCTACAAGAATCAGCAGCGAAGTTCCGCCAAAGAATGAGGCGAAGCTGCGGTTCAGACCGCACACATGCGCGATGGCCGGAAGTATGGCCACGATGCCGAGGAATATGGATCCGGGCAACGTGATACGCGACATGATGGAGTCAAGATAATCAACTGTAGGCTTACCGGGCTTGATGCCGGGAATAAAGCCGTTGTTACGTTTCATATCCTCAGCCATCTGCGCGGGACGCACTGTGATAGCCGTGTAGAAATAGGTGAAGGCCACAATCATCAGGAAGTAGACCAGATTGTACCAGAAACCGTACATGTCGGTCATTGCCCCGAAGAAGCCGGTCTGCTTAGTGCTGAAACCGACAAGTGTGACGGGAATGAACATGATGGCCTGGGCAAAGATGATAGGCATAACACCGGCTGCATTCACCTTGAGAGGAATGTACTGGCGAGTGCCACCATACTGCTTGTTGCCGACAATCTTCTTGGCATACTGCACAGGCACGTTGCGCGTGCCCTGAACGAGCAGCACTGCACCTGCGATTACGGCAAGCAGGATAACGATTTCCACAAGGAATAGCACGAGGCCACCACCCTGCGAGTTCATCAGACAGCCGGTAAACTCCTGCACAAAAGCCTCGGGGAGGCGTGCGATAATACCGATGAGGATGATGAACGAGATACCGTTACCGACACCTTTCTGGTCGATACGTTCGCCGAGCCACATGATGAACATGGAGCCGGCAGCGAGCACTACCGTCATGAAGGCGATAGTCCAGAAACCTAATTCCACGTGGCCACCGGCAGCCTGTACCTGATACTTGAGATTCATCAGATATGCCGGACCCTGCAACAGAAGAATCAGCACTGTGAGATAACGGGTGTACTGGTTGAGCTTCATTCTTCCGCTCTCGCCCTCACGCTGCATCTTTTGGAATGCGGGGAGCACCATGCCGAGAAGTTGAATCACGATCGAGGCCGTGATGTATGGCATGATACCGAGTGCGAAAATGGAAGCCTGAGAGAAGGCACCGCCCGAGAACATGTCGAGCAGCTGCATCAACCCGTCGGCAGTGAAATTCTTAAGTGCAAGCAGTTCGTCGGGATTGATACCCGGCAAGACCACGTAGCACCCGAAGCGATAGATGATCACCAGCAGCAGCGTGATGCCGATGCGTTTGCGGAGATCCTCCACGCTCCAGATATTTTTTATTGTTTTAGTAAATCCCATTTTAGGTCAGGTTATTTTTTGACAATAGAACCGCCGGCAGCAGTGATGGCAGCTTCAGCAGCCTTTGAGAAGGCATTGGCCTCAACCTCAAGGGCGTGAGTCAGCGAACCGTTGCCGAGGATCTTGACACCTATTTTCTTGGGTGCAAGACCGGCGTTGCGGAGGTCATCGACACTCACCTTGGTAGCACCAGCGGCTGCAAGAGCCTCAAGAGCGTCAAGGTTGATTGCCTTATACTCCACACGGTTGATGTTCTTGAAACCGAACTTAGGCACGCGGCGCTGGAGAGGCATCTGACCACCCTCGAAACCGACTTTGTGCTTGTAGCCCGAACGAGACTTGGCGCCCTTGTGACCGCGGGTAGAAGTGCCGCCGTAACCGGAGCCTGTGCCACGACCGATGCGTTTGGTTTTCTTATTGCTGCCTACGGCAGGCTGTAAATTATGTAATTCCATTTCTAAAGTCTGCAATTTAAAGTTTAGTCACTTTAACAAGATGATGCACTCTCTTCACCATGCCGAGGATATCGGCGGTGTCGTCCTTAACGACAGAGTGGTTCATTTTGTGGATGCCGAGCGCGTCGAGAGTAGCCTTCTGCACCTTGGGCGCGTTTATACGGCTTTTGATCTGAGTGATTTGAATCTTTGCCATTTCGTAAGATTATTTGCCGTTAAACACTTTTTCGACACTCACAGCGCGGTTCTGAGCCACCTGAGCGGGGCTGCGGAGCTCACCGAGAGCGGCGATAGTAGCCTTGACAAGATTGTGGGGGTTAGAAGAACCCTTCGACTTGGCGAGCACGTCGCGCACACCCACGCTCTCGAGCACGGCACGCATAGCACCACCGGCCTTTACTCCAGTACCCTCAGAAGCGGGTTTGAGGAAGATGCGTGAGCCGCCGAACTTGGCAGCAACCTCGTGGGGTATAGTACCCTTGTGAACGGGCACCTTGATGAGATTCTTCTTGGCAGTCTCAACGCCCTTGGCGATAGCTGCAGTTACCTCGTTTGCTTTGCCGAGACCCCAGCCGATGATACCGTCGCCGTTACCCACCACAACGATTGCGGCGAAGCTGAAGGCGCGACCACCCTTGGTCACTTTGGTCACACGGTTGATGGCCACAAGGCGATCCTGAAGATCAAGATCATTGGTTGACTTTACCTTATTGTTTTTTGCCATGATTCCTATTAAAATTTAAGACCTCCCTTGCGGGCTGCATCGGCCAGTGATTTAACACGTCCGTGATAGAGATAACCGTTACGGTCGAACACGACTTCGCTTACGCCCTTCTCAATCACTTTCTTAGCGATCTCTTCGCCTACCTTGGCGGCGATTTCAGACTTGGTGCCACCCTCGATGCCCTTTGACGAAGCTGCGGCGATAGTGTTGCCTGCGAGGTCGTCAATCACCTGCACATAGATGGCCTTGTTGCTGCGGAACACGCTCATGCGGGGGCGTGCGGCAGTGCCTGATATTTTACCGCGGATGCGGGTTTTGATTTTGTTTCTTCTTGCTATCTTGGATACCATAATTCCTTAAATTTTATTTGGCGTTAGCCGACTTTCCGGACTTGCGGCGGATAATCTCGCCTACAAACTTGATACCTTTTCCCTTGTAGGGTTCGGGCTTGCGCAGCGAACGAATCTTGGCGCACACCTGACCGAGGAGCTGCTTGTCGCTGCTCTCTAGTATGATGAGCGGGTTCTTGTTGCGCTCTGTCTTGGCCTCAACCTTGATTTCTTTAGGGAGCTTGATGTAGATAGCGTGAGAAAAACCGAGGGCAAGCTCAAGCACCTGACCGGTAGCTGTGGCACGATAACCGACACCTACGAGCTCCATCTCCTTCTTGTAGCCTTCCGACACACCAACCACCATGTTGTGGATGAGCGCACGGTAAAGGCCATGCATGGCGCGGTGCTCGCGCTCGTCGTCGGGACGTGTCACGATGACGTGGCCATCCTCAATCTTGACATCGATATCAGGGTTTACCTGCTGTGAGAGTTCTCCTTTGGGACCTTTCACCGATACTACGTGGTCCTTAACCTGTACGGTTACGCCTGCAGGTATTGCAATGGGTGATTTACCAATTCTTGACATAATACCTCCTTCTTTTAATAAACGTAACACAATACTTCACCACCGATCTTGCGCTCCTTGGCTTCCTTGTTGGTCATCACACCCTGTGAAGTTGAGAGGATAGCGATGCCGAGGCCGTTGAGCACACGGGGCATATCTTTATAACCGGTGTACTGACGCAAACCCGGACGCGAGATGCGGTGCAGGTTCTTGATTGCGCAGACCTTGTCTACCGGATCATACTTCAAGGCAATCTTGATAGTGCCTTTGGGGCCTTCGTTCTCAACGAACTTGTAGTTGAGGATGTAGCCCTGGTCGAAAAGGATCTTAGTGATCTCTCTTTTCATTTTTGACGTAGGAACCTCCACGACGCGGTGTCCGGCCATGATGGCATTCCTAAGTCTTGTCAGATAATCTGCAATTGGATCTGTCATTTTTTTGTTGATTAAATTGATTCAGACGTGTGCTGAACAATATTTAAAAACTCACTGAATGTAGCGATATTTTGATGCCCCCGGCGCGGGGGCGACGAACAGACCGACACGCCTGGCGTGCTTGGTCTGTCCGGCCGGTTCTTACCAGCTTGCCTTCTTCACGCCCGGGATAAGACCTGCTGAAGCCATCTCGCGGAACTGAATACGGGAGATGCCGAACTGGCGCATGTAACCTTTAGGACGGCCAGTGATCTCGCAGCGGTTGTGCAGACGCACGCGCGAAGCGTTCTTCGGGAGCTTCTGAAGTTTGGTAAGAGCCTCGTAGTCGATGTTACCGTCCGCGTCAGCAAGAGCGGCTTTCTTGAGGGCAGCCTTTTTCTCAGCGTAACGAGCCACCATGCGCTGGCGTTTCACCTCGCGGGCCTTCATTGATTCTTTTGCCATGTCGTAATATTAATTTTCGTGTTTGAACGGTAATCCGAATTTCTTGAGCAATGCGAAGCCCTCGGCGTCAGTGTTGGCTGAAGTCACGAAAGTGATGTTCATACCCTGGAGCTTGGGCACATTGTCGATATTGATCTCAGGGAAGATGATCTGCTCAGTGATACCGAGAGTGTAGTTGCCACGGCCATCGAGCTTGGAGTTGATACCCTTGAAGTCGCGGATACGGGGCAGGGCCACGCGTACGAGACGCTCGAGGAACTCATACATTTTCTCGCGGCGCAGAGTCACCATCGCACCGATGGGCATTTTCTTACGGAGCTTGAAGTTAGCGATATCCTTCTTGGAGAGGGTAGCGACAGCCTTCTGACCGGTGATGGCAGTGAGCTCGGTTATTGCAGTCTCGATAAGTTTCTTGTCCTGAGTGGCACCGCCGAGACCCTGGTTGATTACGATTTTCTCCAGGCGGGGCACCTGCATGGGAGTCGTGTACTTGAACTCTTCAATGAGTTCGGGAACGATTGTCTCCTTATACTGTTTTGAAAGAGTTGTCTCTGCCATTATTTGATCTCCTCTCCTGATTTTTTAGCGTAACGCACCAGTTTGCCGGCCTCGTTGCGACGGCGACCGATACGGGTGGGCTTGCCGGACTTGGGGTCCACCACATTAAGGTTAGAAATATGAACCGGTGCCTCGATCTTCACGATACCACCCTGAGGATACTTGGCAGTCGGCTTAGTGCTTTTGGTGACGATGTTGATGCCTTCCACGATGGCGCGGTTCTTCTTGACCTGCACCTCGAGGACACGACCGGTCTTGCCCTTGTCGTCGCCGGCATTCACGAAGACGGTGTCACCCTTCTTGATATGCAATTTTGCCATTTTTCTGAAAAATTTGTCTGTGAGACGATGAATGAATAATTAGAGCACCTCGGGAGCGAGCGACACAATCTTCATGTTTGTGTTGCGGAGTTCGCGGGCCACGGGGCCGAAGATACGGGTGCCGCGGATTTCACCTGCGTTGTTGAGCAGCACACACGCATTGTCGTCAAAGCGGATGTAGCTGCCGTCTGCACGGCGGATTTCCTTTTTGGTGCGCACCACCACAGCCTTGGACACTGTGCCCTTCTTAACGTCGGAAGAGGGGATGGTGCTTTTCACTGTCACCACGATGATATCACCCACACCGGCGTAACGACGACCGGTACCGCCAAGCACGTGAATGCAGAGCACTTCTTTTGCGCCGGAGTTGTCGGCGACTGTCAAACGAGATTCTGTCTGGATCATGATTACTTAACTTTTTCGATGATTTCAACAAGTCTCCATCTCTTGGTCTTGCTCAAGGGACGTGTCTCCATGAGGCGTACGGTATCGCCAATAGAGCACTCATTCTTATCATCGTGTGCGTGATACTTCTTGGTTTTATTCACAAATTTACCGTAGATGGGGTGTTTCTCTTTCCATTTGATCTCTACCGTGATGGTTTTGTCGCACTTGTTGCTCGAAACGACCCCGATTCTCTCTTTTCTCAAATGTCTTTTCTGTTCTTCCATTTCTCAAATGATTTGACCGGGTTAATTACTTGGAAGCGGCCTCCTTGGCGGCGGCTATTTCCTTTTGGCGCAACACTGTCTTCAGACGGGCGATATCACGGCGATCTTTGGTGATCTTGGCCGGATTGACCGAGGGAGATATCGCG
The DNA here is from genome assembly GCA_910586175.1 of uncultured Muribaculaceae bacterium. Lineage (GTDB taxonomy): Bacteria > Bacteroidota > Bacteroidia > Bacteroidales > Muribaculaceae > Lepagella. Next base: position 7,738 of record CAJUIJ010000056.1, read on the forward strand.
TGCGCTACTTTCAATTCACGATAAGCCTTCTCGGCAGCCTCTATCTGGGCATGCAGCTCCTGAATGCTTAATTCCTTGATTTCTTCCTTTTTCATTTTTATATGTTAGGGTTATGTTTTGACATGTTCTGTCGACGTATACATACGTTTATAGGGCCCATTCCGGCCCGGCTCGGGAGGCACGTTTGCACATGCCTCCCGAATGTTGAACCGAAATATTCCCTTTTTATTGTATCTATAGTCGAAAAAAACTATATCTCACTCTAAAATTGACAGAATTTTAATTAAATTAAACGTTCTGTGAGGGATCATAGTCTCTGCGGACCACAAACTTCGTGAGCACGGGGAGCTTCTGAGCGGCGAGGCGGAGAGCCTCTTTAGCCACTTCGTAGGGTACGCCTTCCACCTCGATGAGGATACGTCCGGGAGTGACGGGCGCCACAAAACCCTCGGGGTTACCTTTACCTTTACCCATACGCACCTCAGCGGGCTTCTTGGTAATAGGCTTGTCGGGGAAGATGCGGATCCAGATCTGACCCTGACGCTGCATGTAGCGTGTCACGGCCACACGGGCAGCCTCAATCTGACGGCCGGTGATCCATTTCGAATCGAGAGTCTTGATGCCGAACGAACCGAAAGCCAGCTGATTGCCTCTCTGGGCCTCACCTTTCATGCGGCCCTTTTGTGAACGGCGGTATCTTGTTTTCTTAGGTTGTAACATTGTTCAGTATCTTTTTTAACGATTGTTGTTTTTCTTATTGCGGAAACCGCCCTTGCGGCCACCGCCCTGCGGACGACCACCGGGTTCCTTCTGACCGGCCACGTAAGTGGGTGTGAGTTCCTTCTTGCCATAAATCTCTCCACGGCAGATCCACACCTTCACGCCTACCACACCTACCTTGGTGTGAGCCTCCACGAGAGCGTAGTCGATATCGGCTCGCAGTGTGTGAAGCGGAGTACGACCCTCCTTGAACATCTCAGAGCGGGCCATCTCGGCGCCGTTGAGGCGACCGCTCACCTGCACCTTGATACCTTCGGCACCCATGCGCATGGTAGAGGCAACTGCCATCTTGACAGCACGGCGGTAAGCCACCTTGCCCTCAATCTGACGGGCGATGTTGTTGGCCACGATCTCAGCGTCGAGCTCAGGGCGCTTAATCTCATGGATATTGATCTGAACGTCCTTGTCGGTAAGCTTCTTGAGTTCCTCTTTAAGAGCGTCCACATCCTTACCACCCTTACCGATGATCATGCCGGGGCGTGAGGTAGCGATGGTGACTGTAGCCATCTTAAGTGTGCGCTCGATAATGATTCTGGAGACGCTTGCCTTGGCAAGACGAGTCTGGAGGTACTTACGGATTTTAGAGTCTTCAAGAAGAATCTCACCGTACTTCTTACCGCCATACCAGTTTGAATCCCAGCCGCGGATCACGCCGAGGCGGTTGCTGATTGGATTAACTTTCTGTCCCATCTTGCTTTAGTCGTTAGATTTGTTAATTGTGTCCACGAAAATAGTGACGTGGTTGGAACGTTTGCGGATACGATAGCCGCGACCCTGGGGAGCGGGGCGCATGCGCTTGAGCATGGGAGCTGCGTCGACGAACACTGTCTTGACGAAAAGTTCGCCGGCCTCAGCCTTGCGCTCGTTCTTCTGTTCCCAGTTAGCGATAGCAGAGCGGAGGAGCTTCTCCACCTTGCGCGAAGCCTCCTTGTTGGAGAACTTCAATATGCCGAGAGCCTTAGAAACCTCCTGGCCGCGGATCATGTCGACGACGAGGCGCATTTTGCGGGGAGAAGAGGGCACATTGCGCAGGCGCGCGCCGAACTCTTCTTTCTTCGCTGCCTTGATGGCTTCGGCTGCTTGTCTTTTTCTTAAACCCATTGTATGTTGTTCTTTTTTTTACGTGAAATGATTAGGGGCCTTATTTCTTCTTGTTACCGGCATGGCCGCGGAATGTGCGTGTCGGGGCGAACTCACCGAGCTTGTGACCTACCATATTCTCAGTCACATAGACAGGGATGAATTTGTTGCCGTTGTGCACAGCGAAAGTGTGGCCGACGAAGTCGGGCGAGATCATGGAAGCACGGCTCCATGTTTTGATCACACTCTTTTTGCCGCTTTCTTCCATAGCTGCGACTTTCTTCTCGAGCTTGACGGAAATGAAGGGCCCTTTTTTAAGCGAACGACTCATATTGTCTTGATTTGATCAAATTATTTTTTCCTTCTTTCAATGATATACTTCGACGAGTGCTTCTTGGGAGAACGCGTCTTCAGGCCCTTAGCGTAGAGGCCTGTGCGGCTACGGGGATGACCACCTGACTGACGGCCTTCACCACCACCCATCGGGTGGTCCACAGGGTTCATTACCACACCACGGTTGTGGGGGCGACGGCCGAGCCAACGGCTGCGACCTGCCTTACCGCTGCTTTCGAGAGCGTGGTCGGAGTTTCCTACGACGCCCACAGTGGCGCGGCAAGTGAGAAGCACCTTGCGAGTTTCACCAGAAGGTAATTTGATGATCGCGTAATCACCTTCACGCGAGGTGAGCTGAGCGAACGTACCGGCTGAACGTGCCATCGAGGCACCCTGACCGGGACGAAGCTCGATACAATGGATAAGCGTACCGACGGGAATCTTCGACAGGGGAAGGCAATTGCCAACCTCGGGAGCTGCATTCTCGCCGCTCATCACAGTCTGACCTACCTCGAGGCCATTGGGGGCGATCATGTAAGCCTTGGAACCGTCAGTGTAGTAAAGGAGCGCGATGCGAGCCGAACGGTTGGGATCGTACTCAATGCTCTTCACGACTGCCGGGATGTTGTCGTTGATTCTCTTGAAGTCGATAAGACGCAATTTTCTCTTATGGCCGCCACCGCGATAACGGGTGGAAAGGTGACCTGAAGAGTTGCGGCCACCGGTGCTGCGCTTGCCGACTGTAAGAGACTTTTCTGGTGTGGTAGCAGTGATTTGTCCTTTGAACACACCAATAACCTTGTGTCTTTGCCCAGGCGTAGTGGGCTTGAATTTTCTTACTGCCATTTGTTTTTAGATATTGCTGTAATAGTCAATCTTCTGTCCTTCTGCCACTTTGACATACGCCTTCTTGAAGGCGTCGCGGCGACCGCGGATGAGACCACCCTTGGTGTAACGCTGTTTGCGCTTGCCGGCATAGTTGGCGATATTCACTCTCTCTACGCGGACGTTGTAGAGTTTCTCCACAATGTCCTTGATCTGAAACTTGTTGGCATCGGGAGATACGGCGAACACGTAGCAGTTCTGCTTCTCGCCATAGGCCGTAGCCTTTTCAGTCACGATAGGTTTAATCTGGATATCCATCTTGTCTGTCTCCTAATTTATTTGTAATCATTAATGATGCCAACGCTATCTTCCGTGATCAGGATAGCATCAGTGTTAAGCAGAGTATACGCGTTGAGGTCAATAGCCTGAGCCATGAGAGCATTGGGCACGTTGCGCACGGAGAGGAGCACGTTCTTGTCTACGTTGGCGAAGACGAGAAGCACCTTCTTGTCATCGAGCTTGAAGTTCTTGGCGAGCTCCATGTAGCTCTTGGTGCGGGGCGCATCGAAAGTGAAGTTCTCCACCACGATGATCTTGTTGTCGTTCATGCGTGAAGTGAGAGCTATCTTGCGAGCGAGAGCCTTCTGCTGCTTGTTGAGCTTTGACCTGTAATCGCGAGGACGGGGACCGAACACGCGGCCACCATGATAGAGCAACGGTGAATTGAGGTCACCACGGCGAGCGCCGCCGCCGCCCTTCTGACGGCCGATCTTGCGGGTTGAGTAAGACACCTCGCTACGCTCCTTGCTCTTGTGGGTTCCCTGACGCTGGTTGCCAAGGTACTGCTTGATGTCGAGGTAGATGGTATGCTCGGCATTGCCCTCGCTGAGGTCGCGAGCGAAGATCTCGTCGTTAAGAGAGATTTTACGGCCGGTGTCCTGGCCTTTGATGTCATAAACTGCTACTTCCATTACTTCTCAACAATTACGATTGAACCTTTGGGACCGGGAACGGAACCCTTAATCATTAACAGATTGTGCTCGGGAAGCACCTTGATCACCTGCAGGTTCTGCACGGTGACACGTTCGTTGCCCATCTGACCGGCCATGCGCAAGCCCTTGAACACCTTTGCGGGGTAAGAGCAGGCACCGATTGAACCGGGAGCGCGCAGACGGTTGTGCTGGCCGTGAGTTGACTGGCCCACACCACCGAAACCGTGGCGTTTCACGACACCCTGGAAACCTTTACCCTTGGATGTGCCGACTACGTCGACGAAACCACCCTCCTGGAAGAGGTCCACAGTAAGTGTCTCGCCCAAGGCCGGCATGGTCTCGAACGATTTGAACTCGGCCAAGTGTCTCTGCGGAGCCACGCCTGCCTTCTTGAAGTGACCGGCTTCGGGCTTGGTGGTGTGCTTCTCAGTCTTCTCCTGGAAGCCAACCTGCACAGCCTGATAACCATCATTCTCGACAGTCTTGATCTGAGTGACCACGCAAGGACCTACTTCGATAACAGTGCACGGAACATTCTTTCCGTCGGCACTGAAAACGGATGTCATTCCGATTTTCTTTCCTAATAATCCTGGCATTTCTTTATTTAACTTATTTGTGGTTTTTATTTATTTTAGATTGGTCTTAGACCTTGATTGAAACATCCACACCTGAGGGAAGCTCGAGCTTCATGAGAGCGTCGACAGTCTTTGCAGTGCTGCTGTAGATGTCGATGAGACGCTGATAGTTGGAGAGCTGGAACTGCTCGCGGCTCTTCTTGTTGACGAATGTGGAACGGTTCACAGTGAAGATACGCTTGTGTGTGGGCAGGGGTATAGGACCGCTGACAACAGCACCTGTAGACTTCACAGTCTTCACGATCTTCTCAGCCGACTTGTCGACGAGGTTGTGATCGTAAGATTTGAGTTTGATTCTGATTTTTTGGCTCATATTATGTTTTGACTTTGAAGCGATATGAAGTGCCGCTGTCCGGAGTCATTGACGACCCCGGACGGCGACTTGTATTATTTAAGCAGGTCTACGCGGCCCTGAACCTCCGTGAGGACATTCTTGGCGATTGAGTTGCTGACCTCAGAATAATGGCTGAATGTCATTGTGCTTGTGGCACGGCCTGATGTGATAGTGCGGAGTGCAGTCACGTAACCGAACATCTCAGCAAGGGGAGCCTTAGCCTTGACGATGCGCGCACCGCTGCGGCTGTTCTCCATACCTTCCACCTGACCGCGACGCTTGTTAAGGTCACCGATCACGTCACCCATAGACTCTTCAGGTGTAACCACCTCAATCTTCATGATGGGCTCCATGAGCACAGGTCCTGCCTTTTCCGAACCATGCTTGAATGCCTGGATGGCGCAGAGTTCGAATGAGAGCTGGTCGGAGTCAACGGGATGGAAAGAACCATCCATGAGAGTCACCTTGAGACGCTCCACGGGATAGCCTGCGAGCACACCGTTCTTCATTGCAGTCTGGAAACCTTTCTGCACTGAGGGGATGTATTCCTTAGGCACGTTACCACCTTTCACCTCGTCAACAAACTGGAGGCTGCCCTCGAAGTCTTCGTCGGCGGGTTCGATACGCACGATGATATCGGCAAACTTACCACGACCACCGGTCTGCTTCTTGAATGTCTCGCGAAGCTCAACTGGCTTGGTGATGGCTTCCTTGTAAGTAACCTGCGGACGGCCCTGGTTGCACTCTACCTTGAACTCACGACGCAGACGGTCGATGATGATGTCGAGGTGAAGCTCACCCATACCGGAGATTACGGTCTGCCCTGTCTCCTCGTTGGTCT
>CAJUIJ010000057.1 GCA_910586175.1 uncultured Muribaculaceae bacterium
ATAGAGGTTGGTGACAAGTTCTACCTTACCATTGAGGTGACTAATATATCGGAAGCCCCTGCGCGCCCTGACAATCTTCCGGGTGCTAAGTTGGCATATTTCGATCGCACGTCAGAACAGTCGAGCTTTTCTTCTGTAAATGGTCGGACCACACAATCTTACAGTGCCACTTATACAGCCACTTTTAGAGCAGTTAAGGAAGGTTCCTTCTCTTACGGACCAATAACTGTAGGGGGTGTGAAAAGCAACAAGGTCAACTATAACATCGGCAAGGAGATGCCGCGTCAAGCCGGCAGTGCTTCCGCTTCCCAACACGGCACTCAGGACACCGATGATGACTCCAAACCGAAGTATATAGGCAAGGGCGATAATAATCTTTTTCTTCGGGCCAATGTCTCCTCAACCAATGTTTACGAGCAGCAGGCCATTGTATATACCGTGAAGCTTTACACCACATACGATGCAATAAAGTTTATCGGTGCCACTGACTCTCCCAAGTTCGATGGTTTCGTGGTTGAGGAGTCGAAAGATATTTCATCCTCTCTCTCTTTCGAGACTTATAACGGTAAGTCTTACGCAACTGCCATAATAGCACGCTATATTATCTTCCCGCAGATGACTGGTGCCCTCAAGGTTACCGGAAACAATTACACCATTGCCGTTGACCGCCGTGAATATTACCACGACTCATTCTTCGGCAGCATGTCTTTCAGCACTCCCTTGCAGCTTAATGTGGCACCTAACGACCTTGTGATTAATGTCCGGTCGTTGCCCGAACCGAAGCCTGCCGATTTCTCTGGTGCCGTAGGCAAGTTCTCTTTGACTTCCGACCTGAAGTCGTCTGACTTTAAGTCTAATCAAGCGGCATCTATTGTTTATACGCTCAAGGGCACCGGTAATATCAAGTATGTTCAGCTCCCTGACTTGTCGGCGTTATATCCACCTGAATTGGAAGTATACACACCCAAGACAACGCAGAGTGTTAGTGTGGGAAGCAGCAATGTCAGCGGTTCGGTAAATTTCGACTATTCCTTCATGCCGCTTGAGGAGGGTGATTTCCGCATCCCCGATGTCAAACTTGTATATTTCAATCCGGAGTCCGGACGGTATGAGACCTCTGTCGCTAAGGGCTATAATATTGTGGTAGGCAAGGGTGCAGTCTCTGATCGCAAGGATAAGGCACACGTCAAATTCGAACCAATGATTCAGTCGGTTGACATGGCTGATCTTAAAATTGACAATACACCGATAGTATATAAGTTTGCATATTGGTTATGGTATATTGTGCCGGTGCTTCTGCTCGCGATAGCATATGTCATGGTGCGTAAGTATATAAGTTCTCATGCCGACATGGCGTCTTTCAATAGCAAACGTGCCGATAAGATTGCAAGACGCAGGCTCCGCAAGGCCGCTGCAGCTATGCGCAGGCAGGACTCTGATGCGTTCTACGACGAACTCCTCACCGCGCTGTGGGGTTATCTCGGCGATAAGTTGAAGATGCCCACTTCTGAGCTGATGCGCGACAATATTCGACAAGTCCTTTCCGAGCATGGTGTTGATGAAGCTATGACCAACAGTTTCATCGGCATGATCGATGAAGCGGAGTTCGCCAAGTATTCATCGGCTTCCTCAGCATCGAAGCTAAACGAGGTTTACGACAGGTCTGCAACTCTTATAAATGGCTTGGAGAAGGAGTTCAAGAAGATTTCCTCAAAAGCAAAATGATTTTGCTAATATTTTGAATCAATACGCTATCTGACTATATGAATAAATTTATAATAACCGTTGCCGCTATCTTCATGGCAACGTTCTCCTCAATGATGGCTCATGCAGCAACTACTCTGGCAGAGGCAGATTCTGCATATTCACGCGGAGAGTATGCTGAAGCAGTTGCGGCCTACAGGAATGTAGGCGCAGAGCATGGATGGTCTTCGCAACTTTATTGTAATCTTGGTAATGCTTTCGCAAGAGGTGGCGATTATGGCAATGCGCTTGTGAATTATCTCCGTGCGTTGCGATTGGATCCGCATAACTCCCGTGCTCTCAACAATGTGAAGTATATCGAAACCAAGGTCTATGACTCCAACCGTGCTGAATTGAAGGGCAAGAAGATGTCTGTCGATCCTGACTCTCCATCTTTTTTCTCTAATGTCAAGAAGTTCATCGTGCAGGACCATCTTAGCGACACGTGGGCTACATGGGCTGCCACGTGTTTCGTAATTTTCGTGGTTTGTGTGGCCATATATATCTTTACTCGCAATGTGCTTGTGCGTAAGATCGGTTTTTTTGGCGGGTTTATATTCTTAGGATTGTCGGTCATCGCAATTGCTTTTGCACTAACAGCCGCCGGATATAAGTCTAATGAGGGTGCTGTGACGGCAGCAAAAACGCGACTTCGCAGTGAGCCTTCGGCTTCGGCAAAGGAAAACCCCGTGTCGCTCAATAGAGGCACAAGGATGGTGCTCCTCGATTCTGTGCCTATGCAAGCCGGCAAAGCCCAATGGTACAAGGTTAGACTTAACTCTGATTTCATAGGATGGATTCCGGCAGATGAGTTCTGCACCGTAGGTATGTGATGTAAAGGAGTTGTAATTAAAAATGTGAAATTATGCGAGTTGGAGCCGTTTTTACGGTTCCAACTTTTTATTGTGTCAAAGCAAGTTTTTATAAACTATGTTTTAAAACAACATATTTTTTTAGCATTTATATTTTGATATGCCATATTAAATTGTTAATTTAGCAAAAGCTAATAGAAACTCTCCTCGAAAAACTCAAATATCAACCAAATTCTATAATTATGAGCAAGACCATCACATTTAATGAGCTTCGTAGACTCAAAGACAGTTTGCCCGACGGCTCCACTCACCGCATTGCTGATGAACTTAACGTAACTGTGCAGACCGTGCGCAATTATTTTGGAGGCGTCAACTATCAATTTGGTAAGAATGCAGGACTTCACATTGAGCCGGGTCCCGACGGTGGCATAGTGGTTCTTGACGACACTACCATCTATGATATGGCTCTCAAGATTCTTGAGGAGGAAAACAATAAGTAAATTTCACGATGGGGGAGAAGGAACGGGCTGACGACCTTATTACGCTTGTGGTTCATAATCTGGACCATGCACTCAAACTTAAGGAAATTCTGGAGTTTCACGGTATCTGCGTGACTCTTGAAGATGTAGACTGCGAAGGCCTGCCATTGCAGGTGTCACCAAAGAAGGTTCGTATCCCTGTAAGCAAACTTCCCCTCGGCCTTAAAATATTGGAGAGCGGCGACAATACCGCCGCACCGCTCGCATTGGCTAAAATGACGGGTATGGGCAATACTCTGCTCATACCCGTCGATTTTTCCCCGATGTCTTTGGCTGCTGTAAAGCTTGGCTTTCTGCTTGCCGAGAAATTTAATGTAGAGCCGGTAGTGATGCATGCTTTTACATCCCCGTCCTATATCGGTGAAAATTCCGAAAGCTTTTATAGTGTTGACTATGCGGACGAAATTATCGACGAGACAGCGCAGGCAGACCGTCTTAAAAGAATTGCTTCTCAAGAATTGCTGAAATTCAAGAAGATTATTGTGGAGGAGCAGGAGTCAGGCGAATTGCCCTCCATCAAATTCTCGACTTCACTGCTCGAGGGAATTCCCGAACAGGTTATACAGGAATATTGCAAGACAAACAATCCGGTAGTGGTAGTCATGGCGACGCGCGGCATTCACAAGAAGGGCATAGACCTTATAGGTAGTGTCACGGCTGAAGTGATTGATGCCTGTCGTGTGCCGATAGTCACTGTGCCCGAAAATTTTGCGCCGAGTGGTCTGATGCACTCCAAGAGGGTTGCGGTGTTCTGTACATTCACCGGTTACGATTCGCTTGTGCTGAGGTGGCTGATGCGCACGTTCGATTATCCTTCTGCAAAGTTCTATCTCGTTGCGGCAGGTGACCGTCCGGTGTTGAGGTCTGACAGTAAGCTTACCCAATTGTGCGACTACTTTGCCAAGACTTATCCCACGGCATCGTTTACGGTTAGCAATCAGCTCGGTGCCGGCTTTGATACGCGTGTGAGCGAGTTGATTGAAAATGAGAAAATTGACCTGATGATTGTACCCAACAAGAAGTCAAGTGCAATAAGCCGTTTTTTCAAGCCAACGCTTGCTCACAGAATACTTTTCGAAAAAGATATCCCATTGATTGTACTGCCGGTGCAATAGTATAAGTACCCGCTCAGATTAAATTCTTTTGCAAAAAAGCAGCAGCGAATGCGTTTCTTTGCCGGCTAATAGCCATTCGGGCAGTGTGCCGACATGTTTGTAATCTGAGTGTTCAAACAGAGTTATGCTTGCTTTGTTGGTTTCTGAAATTTTTGCTGCCAATATGCGCAGGTTGAGCAGCATCCTTGCATATATCTCCATAAGTTCCAGACATGAGTGTGCATATCCTTGCTGACGATATTGTTCGAATATATATATTCCGACGAATGCTGTGCGGTTGGTAGCTGAGATGTCATACAAATCCGCAATCCCGATTATCACTCCATCTTTGGTCTCGCATATGAGCCGCAATTGTCCGGAGCGTATCGGATCGGCATCATAACTTGAGGCGTAATGGCGTAGATTTTCACGTGAAAAGGGTGCAGACATGCCATTGTCAAGCCATTGGCGCGAATCGGCTTCTGCTTCCCAAAGCCTGTCGGCATCCGTCGGCTCCACAGCTCGAAGCCTTATGCTGTCATCCTCCAGAAATTTCATTTCGATTCGAATGGTGTGCGGTTCAGTATTGAGCGCCCGAGGGTCAACTCATCTGTATATTCAAGTTCGTTGCCTATGCTGACGCCACGGGCCAACACACTAACTTTCACAGGAAGTGCTGCCAACTTGCGGTAGATGTAGAAGTTTGTAGTGTCGCCTTCCATTGTGGGGCTGAGTGCTAAGATTACCTCTTCTATGCATTCACTCTCCGCACGCTTCACGAGCGAATCTATCTCAAGGTCGCTCGGAGCTATCCCGTCGAGTGGTGATATAAGGCCTCCGAGCACATGATACAATCCGTGATGCTCGTTGGTTCGTTCTATTGCCAATACATCTTTAACATTCTCAACCACACATACTACACTCTTTTCGCGATGTGAGCTGCTGCAAATGGAGCATATCCCACCTTCGCTGATATTATGGCATACCGGGCAATAAGCCACTCCTTTACGCATCTCTATCAATGCGTTGCCGAGTGCGTATGTAATTTCCGGTTCTTTGCGAAGAAGATGCAATGCAAGCCTGAGTGCAGTCTTGTGGCCAATGCCCGGCAGTTTGCCAAGCTCAGCCACTGCCGTCTCGAGGAGCACAGAATTATACGATTCATTCATGCCACAAATTTACTAATTATTCCGCATCCATGCAACATCAGCTGCTCGGTGCTGCCCGGCATATGGTTATGCCATGACAGGTAATTTATGGTTCTAAATGTGCTAAATCAGTATGGTTTTACGTTATATAACAAGTGATACGAAAAATCAGGAATAATGATAGACTATATAAGGGGTGAAGTTGCAGAAATTGCTCCCACTTACGCCATTATAGATTGCTCGGGAGTGGGCTATGAAATAAATATCACACTCGTTGATTACGGTAGACTCCAAGGACAAACCTCGGCAAAACTATATGTGCATGAGTCAATTCGTGAAGATGCTCATGTGCTGTTTGGTTTTATTGAGAAGCGTAGCCGCGAGCTTTTCCGTCTGCTTATAGGCGTGAGTGGTGTCGGACCAAACACCGCAAGGTTGATTCTGTCTGCCCTTACCACACCGCAGCTTGAATCTGCCATTTCTAACGGCGATGACAAGATGCTGAAGGCCGTGAAGGGTATAGGTGCAAAGACTGCCCAGCGAATCATTGTTGATCTCAAGGATAAAATAAAGGCTGAAGGCGAGGCGTTAATTAGCAGTGCGTCGGTCAATGAATCATATGACGATGCACTCGCTGCGCTTGTTATGCTTGGTTTTGCTGCACCGCAATGCAAGAAGGTGCTCCAGAAAATCTATGCAAACGATGCCTCTCTATCTACCGAAAAGGCTATCAAGCAGGCATTGACCATGCTATGATTTACTACTTGTTGTTAGTAACTTTCTTCCACGTATTCAGAACCTTATGCAATTGAACCGAACTCGGTTTTCCATACTCGCTCTTACATTTGTCACTGTGCTGTTATGCACGGTGATTGGAAACACACAATACTATAAAAGCCAACTGCAACCCCCTCCTCCCTCCGATCCTATCCTCTCTCCTGAGATTGGCAACGACTCTTTGACGATGCATTCACCCGTGCAGCCCACTGTGCCTGTGACTGCCGACGACTACCTCCGTAACAAGGAGTACGCAGCAGACCTGCGTGACCCTTCAAATATCAAGACTGAAGCTGTCTATGACCCGGCCTCAGGAATGTATGTGCTTCGTACACGTCTTGGAGACAAGGATATTGTAACCCCTTATATGATGACGCCCGATGAATATAACAATATGATGACGCGTCATGATATGTTCTCTTATTTCAATCAGCGCAACGCTGATTCATATGAGAAGAAGGATAAGGAGCCTTTCAACATCTTCGATATGAATTTCTCCCTCGGACCTCTTGAAAAGGTTTTCGGGCCGGGTGGTATACGTCTACAGACTCAAGGTTCCATTCAACTTTCTATGGGTGTGAAGAGCAACAAGACCGACAATCCCGCTCTCTCCATGCGCAATAGACGAAAGACTTATTTCGATTTCGATTCGAAAATCCAAGCTTCTATCAATGCCTCGGTGGGCGACAAGATGAAGTTCAACATGAACTACAACACCGATGCTACCTTTGCTTTTGACTCGCAAAATCTCAAGTTGCAGTATGAAGGCAAGGAGGATGAGATTATAAAGAACATAGAGGCCGGTAATGTGAGCATGACCACGGGTTCGAGCTTGATTCGTGGCGGTACCGCCTTGTTTGGTGTCAAGGCGAAGCTTCAGTTTGGCAAACTTACGCTGACCGGTCTGGTGTCCCAGCAAAACAGCGAATCCAAGACTGTCAGCACGCAAGGTGGTGTGCAAAGCACTAAATTCAGCATTAAGGCCGACAACTACGATGCCAACCGGCATTTCTTCCTCTCTCAATATTTCTATGAGAATTACGACCGGTTTGCCTCACGTTTGCCCCATGTCTCTTCGGGAATCAAGATCAACCGCATTGAGGTGTGGATTACCAATAAGAATGGCAATTACAATGAGTCGCGCAACTTCGTGGGTTTCATGGATCTCGGTGAGAACCGAAATCTTGCAAACTCATATTGGGTACCCAATATGGGCGAGGATGTGCCAAGCAATAATTCCAATAATCTCTTGCAGGTTATAAAGAGCGAGTATCCCGGTGCACGCAACATCAATACTGTAACCCAGACTCTTGACCCACTCAAGGCTTACGGAATAGAGGGTGGTCAGGATTACGAAAAAGTTGAGTCGGCGCGTCTGCTGCGCGAAAGTGAGTACACTCTCAATTCCACGCTTGGCTACATATCTCTGAAATCTGCGCTCAATACTGACGAGGTGCTCGCAGTGGCTTTTGAATATACCTATAATGGCAAAGTGTATCAGGTAGGGGAGTTCTCAAGCGATGTCACGACCACTTCGGAGTCTCTTTATCTGAAGATGCTCCGTTCCACCACTGTCTCCACGAGTCTGCCCATGTGGAAGCTGATGATGAAAAACGTATATTCGCTTGGCGCTTATCAGCTCCAGAGCAAGAAGTTTAAGCTCAACATCAAGTATCTTAGCGACACCACCGGTACAGAAATAAACTATCTTCCGGTCGGTGCAATAGCCAATAAACCGCTCCTTCAAGTCATGAACCTCGACCGAATCGATTCTAACCAGGAATCCAATTCTGATGGTTTCTTTGACTATATTGAAGGATACACAGTGCAGTCGCAGAGCGGCAAGATTATATTTCCGGTAGCCGAACCTTTCGGCAAGCATCTGGAGAATCAGATCGGCAATCCTGCTATTGCTGAGCAATATGTGTACAAGGAGCTTTATGACTCTACGCTCGTAGTGGCACGGCAGTTTGCAGATAAGAATAAGTATTCGCTCGTGGGTGAATATCAAGCCTCAAATGGTGCCACAATCCGCCTTAATGCCATGAATGTGCCCCGTGGTTCGGTGGTGGTAATGGCCGGAGGTGTGGTGCTTACTGAAAACTCCGACTATACCGTAGATTATTCCATGGGTATAGTCACCATCACGAATCAGAGCATCATTGATTCAGGCACTAATGTCAGTGTAACGCTCGAAAACCAGTCCATGTTCTCAATGCAGCGCAAGACTCTACTTGGGCTGGATGCACAATATCAATTCAATAAGGATTTCTCGGTAGGTGCTACGCTCCTTCATTTCTCGGAGAAAGCCCTTACTCAGAAGGTCAATATAGGCGATGAGGTAATCAATAACACGATGTGGGGCTTGAACTTAAGTTACCGCAAGGATTTCATGTGGCTCACCAATCTTCTCAACAAGGTGCCCACTATCAACGCCACAGCACCCTCTTCTTTCAGCCTTAATGCAGAGTTCGCCCAGTTGGTGCCGCATAAGCAGAAGAGCGGGTCGAACAAGGGCTCGAGCTTCATCGACGATTTTGAGGCTACGCAGACCGTCATAGACCTTCGTTCCCCCTATAGCTGGTTTCTTTCATCCACTCCTTATGACGGTGGCCCTGATGCGTTGTTCCCCGAAGCTGCCCTATCCAACGACCCCGCCTATGGCAAGAATCGTGCTTTGCTCTCCTGGTATTACATAGACCGTGCATGGACTCAGCGTAACTCCACCATGCTCCCCGGTTATCTTAAGAATGACCCTCACCAGATGTCGAGCCCTTACATACGGGAGGTCTATGTGAATGAGCTTTTCCCTTATCGCGACCTTGCATACGGAGAGGCTAACTGGATTCAGTGTCTTAACCTCTCTTTCTATCCCAAGGAGCGTGGCCCTTACAATCTTGATGCCGACAATATCGACTCCGATGGCAATCTTCTTAACCCGGAGAAGCGATGGGGTGGTATCATGCGCAAGATGGAAAATTCCAACTTCGAAAACTCTAATGTGGAGTATATCCAGTTTTGGCTACTTGACCCGTTTCTCGATGAGGACAATCACAACCGTGAGGGTGGTGACCTATATTTCAACTTCGGTGAGATAAGTGAGGATATTCTCAAAGATGGCATGAAGAGTTATGAGAATGGCTTGCCGGTGGATGGTAATAATGATTTCATCACTGAGACGATCTGGGGTCGTGTATCAAGACAGAACTCTCTGACCTACGCTTTCGAAAACGCCCCCGATGCCCGTTTGCTTCAGGACGTCGGTCTCGACGGTCTCCGCAATGATGATGAGTTTACTTTCTCGACTTACAAGGATTACCTCGACAAGTTGCGCACCAAGTTGTCGCCCGATGCCATTGCCAGACTTCAGGATAACCCCTTCTCGGCAATGAACGACCCGGCCGGAGATAATTATCATTTCTATCGCTCGGCATATTATGATGAGGTGAAGGCCGGCATTCTCGAACGCTACAAGCATTATAATGGAGTGGAAGGCAACTCTCTCTCTCCCGACCAGTCTGACAATCCTCAGTATCAGTCTGCCCGTGCAGTCCCCGATGTGGAAGATATCAACCAGGATAATACGCTCAATGAGTATGAGCGATATTTCGAATATAAGATTTCTATCCGCCCCGAAGACCTTGAGGTGGGCAAGAACTATATTACCGACAAGCAGGTGTCTACAGTTTCTACCCCAGAGGGCAAGCAGACCACCACGTGGTATCTTTTCAAGGTGCCTCTAAGCTCTCCCGATAAGGTGGTGGGCGGCATAAAGGATTTCTCAACCATCCGCTTCGCCCGTATGTTCATGACCGGCTTCAAGGAGGTGACTCACCTTCGTTTCGCTACACTCGAACTCGTGCGCGGCGAATGGCGCGATTATAAGTTCAACCTAAATTCGCGCAATGACTCTCCGGCTGAGGGTTCGCTCGATATGAGCGTGGTCAACATTGAGGAGAATTCCGGCCGCGAACCGGTCAACTATGTGTTGCCTCCGGGTGTAAATCGCGACCAGGACTCCGGCTCTGCGCAGGCTACGCAGCTTAATGAGCAGTCGCTTGAGATGACGCTCCGTGGCATTCAGCCCGGTGATGCACGAGGCATTTATAAGAACACCCAAATTGACCTCCGTCTCTATAAGCGTCTCCAGATGTGGGTGCATGCCGAAGCTCTTATCGACAATGCCACTAACTTGCGCAATGGCGATTTCGCTATCTTCATGCGTCTCGGTTCGGATGTGAAGAATAATTATTATGAGTATGAGATTCCTCTCGACCTCACACCTCCGGCCCGTTACAACAACATGAACTCTCAGGACCGTGCCAAGGTGTGGCCCGCCGACAACCGTCTTGATATTCCCCTCGACTTATTGACCAAGGTCAAGACTCAACGCAACCGCGACAGAAGTGCAAATGTAGAGGGTGTAGGTTATACCCAACTCTATTCAATCCTTGACCCTGACAATAGCCAGAACTCGGTGAGTGTCATGGGTAACCCGTCGCTGTCAGATGTCCGCGTGATGCTTATCGGTATCCGCAACCGCTCTAACTCGGTCAAAGATGGTGTCGTGTGGGTCAATGAGTTGAAAGTTACTGAGTTTAACGAGGATGGTGGTTGGGCGTTAAATGCCAATGCAAGCTTGTCGCTCTCCGATATTGCCATGGTCAACTTCAGTTACCATCGCGAAACTGATGGTTTCGGTGCCGTAGACCAGGGTCTCTCTTCACGCCGTCTTGACACATATGACCAGTATAACCTTGTGGTGCAGGGTGATGTCGGCAAGCTTATTCCTGAAAAGGCTAAGCTTACCGCGCCGGTCTATTATGCACGCTCGCAGGAGACTCTTACTCCGAAGTATAATCCTCTTGACCAGGATATCCTGCTAAAGGATGCTCTCAAAGCGGCGCAGACCAAACATGAGAAAGACTCTATAAAGGCATATGCCATTACGAAGAAGACCACTGAGAGTTTCTCGGTGTCAAGTTTCCGGTTTAATGTGCAGAGCAAGAATCCTATGCCTTGGGATCCGGCCAACTTTACGCTTACTTTCTCATTCAATAAGCAGCGAAATGTAGACCCGGTCACCGAGTATGAGCATACCGATGATTATCGAGGCTCGTTCCAGTATTCTTATTCTCCTTATATCAAACCATTCAAGCCTTTCAGCAAACTGAAGAGCAAGAGCAAGACTGCGAAGTTTTTCAAAGATTGGGAACTGAATTGGATGTTCAACAATCTTACGTTCTACACCTCGATGACTCGTAACTATTACGAGGAGCAGACTCGTTCGGAAGTTGATGTTGATTTCCAGCTGCCGGTGCAGGTGAGCAAGAACTGGCTTTGGGACCGTCAGCTCTCTCTTACATGGAATCTTACCAAGTCTCTTTCATTCTCTTTTGCCAGCAATACCACTGCAAGAATTGAGGAGACCATAGGGGCTGTCAATAAGCGGCTCTTCCCTGACGAGTATAAGGCATGGAAAGATACGGTAATGTCGTCGCTCAAGCATCTCGGCACACCCTGGAATTATAACCAGACTTTCACCGGCACATATAAGGCTCCGTTCAGTAAGATTCCCGTGCTCGATTATCTTACCGGTCAGGTGAGTTACAATTCTGTGTATCGTTGGGACAAAGGTGCTACTGTCGATGATATTTACCTTGGCAACACCATCCAGAACCAGACTACATGGAATGCGGATGCGCGTCTTAATTTTGAGACCCTGTTCAATAAGTCTTCTTATCTTAAGAAGATAAATCAGCGTTTCAATAAGACGAAGAGCGGAAGTAGCGCACGTGGCAATAACAAGCAAAAAGGACCTGACAAGAAGGAGAAAAATAAACCCAAGAAATTCGAGCGAGCCATAACGTTGTCGCCCGACTCTGCAACAACTATTAAGCATAATCTTAATAACAAAAAAATCAGGTTGTCGGCCAAATCGGAAGGAAAAGTCGTTAAGTTGAATTATAAGGTGATTGATGCCAATACAATTCAGATTACCGACACCGGAAGTCGCAACATCGCGCTTAGCATCACGGAACTGAAGAAAAATTCTGACAACAAGAAGAACTTCGGCACAGAGTTTGCCGAGCATGCGCTCCGCTTCCTGATGATGCCCCGTTCCATATCGTTCAAGTGGCGCGACACCCGTTCGCTCAATGTGCCGTTGTATGCACCCAATGTGGGTGACATTTTCGGCCAGCGTTCCGGCAAAGGACCTATGGCACCGGGTCTTGATTTTGCGTTTGGTTTTTACGACAAGGATTTTGTGCAGACAGCTCTCGACCGCGATTGGCTTATCACCACTTCCGAGCAGGTTTCTCCCGCTTTATGGACTCGCGCCAAGGAGTTCAGCTTCGAACTCAACCTCGAGCCTGTGAAGGGTCTGAAGATTTTGCTCACTTCTAATCTTACAGATTCACGCACCGAGCAACTCCAGTTCATGTATACCGGCATGCCTACTGTATACAGCGGTAATTACATGCGCACTGCATGGGCTATACCTACAGCCATGCGCAATTTCAAGGCCGAAGATGGTTATCATTCTGATGCTTTCGATCAATTCCTGGCCAATATCCCTGTAGTGGCCCGTCGTGTGCAGGATCAATATTCAGGCACAACATATCCCTCTACCGGTTTCATGGAGGGTAATGTGCTCGCGGGTGCTCCCTTCAATCCGGAAGTCGGCGGAGTGAGCCAGACAAGTTCCGATGTGCTTATTCCGGCGTTCATCGCCGCATATACTGGCACTTCAGCATCTAAGGTGACGCTCGACCATTTCCCCGGACTATCTTCAATGCGTCCCAACTGGCGAGTCACTTACGATGGCTTTATCAATCTGGGCAACATGAAGAAGATCTTCAAGTCGTTCACTATTTCGCATGCTTACCAGTGCACATACAACGTCGGTTCATACACCAGCTTCCTCAACTGGGAGGCTGCGCCCAACGGAAGCGGACACATGGGTTACATCCTCGATTCGCAATCGCAGCAACCCATTCCTTCAAGTCCGTTCAATATATCCTCTGTCACCATCACTGAGAAGTTCGCACCACTTGTCGGTTTGAAGTTCACGCTCTTTAACGATATTACTTTCAATGCCGAGTATCGTGACTCGCGAACTCTGTCGCTCAACACCTCGGCAGGTCAGCTCGTGGAGACCCTCTCAAAGCAGCTCACCTTTGGCGCAGGTTACAAGATAGCGAACTTCAACAAGATTCTGAAGATAGGCGGAAAGCAGGGTAGTGTGTCCAATGACCTCACGCTTAATCTTGACCTCTCATGGGCAAACAACCAGTCGCTGATAAGACGCATAGAGACGGCATATACACAGGCCACACAAGGCACAAGCACCTTCTCAGTAAACTTCATGGCAAGCTACATACTGAGCAAGCGTATTACCC
>CAJUIJ010000058.1 GCA_910586175.1 uncultured Muribaculaceae bacterium
TTGCGACATCTTGATTTGGTAAAATAATTAAAAGTTTGTCGTGCAACAAGCTTTGATTTGAGTAATAATTTATCAAAAACATTATGGTTAGAGAAATTTGTGCAGTGCTATTGAGCGTGCTGCTGTCATTCGCGTGTGAAGGCGCATCAGTAAGTCGATTGTTGCATAGAAGCCAATGTGCAACCGGTACTGGCGACAGGGTAGAGTTACTGAAAAAATCGTTCGGACATAGCCAAGAAAGCGGGCGTGTGCATTCATATAAGGTCCCGGATATTGGCCGCTCGTATCGCAAGGCCGGCAGGATGTCCGGTCGACTGCTCAGTGCATCGCAGGGAGGGTCAACGTTGTTCGGATATATGGGTTATTCGGAGGCCGATAATTTCATGGCCGGACTATACAACTTTACATTTCCGGGGTTTGCCGTGACGTGGGAAGACCAAATATATCAAGATGCCACAATGTGTTTGCAGACAGGGTGGTTGAAAGATGGTAAAGTATGTGGCTTTATTCCATACTATTATCTGAGCCAGTTGATAACAATAATCTATGTAGAATGTGATTTGACTACCGGAGCCGTGCTGTTGTTTTCTGACCATGACGTAAAAGATGGGGCTTACGAGATTTGTGCATACAATTCTATGGACGACCATATATATGGTTATGGTTTTGATGAAAAAGGAGACTGGTGGTTCATGCGTTCACCTGCTGACAGGCCCTTCGCACTTGAAAAAATCAAACAACTGCCTACGATGAGAGACGAACGGCAAATTTGTGCGGCGCTTACATATGATGACAAAGAGAAGACATTATATGGAGTGAATGCTGACAACAAGCTTGTTACAATTACTCCGCAGGGTGTGCAGCATGAAAAGATGCAGTTGTCGCAATATGCACTTCCATATGTTACCGGACTCTGCCGTTCAACCCGAGATGATTTGTTTTATTGGAATGCGATAATAAAGGCACCGGGTTATCTTAGTGAGGTGTCATATCTGTATACACTTGATCCGACAAAAGGAAAAGTGACCGAGATTGATGAGTTTGAGAATGGGGAGCAGTTTATGTTCTTGATAAATACAGACAAGACATATCCTGAAGATTATCCCGGAGCTGCCGGCGTGGTTTCGATAGATTTTGATGAAGGAGCTTCATCGGGGAGCGTGGAGTTCGGGCTTCCATCATCCACAATTGGTGGAGCAAGTATTACACAAACGATAGCCTGGGAGATATTGCTTGATGGAGAGAGTTATGGTAAAGGTGAAGGCGAGGCTGCCCAATCGGTGAAATCGAGTTTCGATGGTTTGGCAGAGGGGATGCATTATATCACACTTGCGCCATCGTTAGGAAACAAAACCGGACCTTCGGCATATGTGGAAGTATATATCGGTAACGACACACCTTCAGCTCCGGCCAATGTGGTGCTGACTCGAAACGAAGTCTGCTGGAATCCGGTCACTACAGGTTTGCATGGGGGATATGTAGATGCCTCAAAAGTAAGATATAAGGTATATCTGAACGATGTATATGAGGGAGAAACGTCCGAAACCAGGATGCCGGTGTCAATATCGACGAAGATGCCATTATCGAGATATGAAGCAAAAGTAGAGGCAGTATATGGTGATAAGGTTTCAGAAGCGGCGCTTTCTAATGCGATAGTTGAAGGTGCTCCGCTGCAGCTTGATGTTCAATTGGATCCTACTGCCAAGCAGGTGACGTTGATGCTTACGGAAGATGTGAACGGTGATGGTTACGGGTGGAGCTATGATAGCGAAAATATGTGTCTTGTCTCTGATTATAGTGAGAATGGCCCTATGGATGATTGGGTATTCATGCCCATTACGGACTTCCCGGACAAAGATGTGATGTATGAGGTGCTGTTGGATGCAAAGGCAGGTAATGTGCAATATTCAGGTGAAGGGTTTGAAGTGGCATTCGGAAACGCTCCGACTCCTGATGCCATGAGGACAACGGTGATATCGCGTGCAACACCTCCGGGTTCTGCTTTTACGGAATACAGGGGATTATTCGGTATAGAAGCTGCAATGTCGGGTTATGTGGGGATACATGCTTGTTCGGCGGAGAATCAATATGGCATGATGTTCAAGAATATACGAATCCGGCGCACCAATGTGCGGGGTGATTCTCCCAATAGCCCGACTGAATTGAAAGCCGTGGCAGCTCCGGGTGGAGAGCATAAGGCAGAGGTATCTTTCCGGTTTCCTGAATTGCTTATGAACGGGATTGTCATACCTGAAAATGCAGTGCTTGAAGCTAAAGTGAAGACAGGAGTGTCGGATGTGACGGTCAGTGGAAAACCGGGGACGGTCAAGACATTGACTGTAGATACAAAAGATGGTGTCAACTTGATCGAAGTGAGGGCAATATTCGATGGTAAAGAGAGTGATGTGGCAACTGTTCAGGTATATACCGGAATGGATGTCCCCGCCACTGTCAAGAAACTTGAGATGTCGCCATCGGCCGATATGATGAGTGTCAAAATGTCGTGGGAGGCTCCGTTGACAGGATATAACGGAGGATATATTAATCCGACTGACATGACATATGATATCTATCAAATGGTATATTCGACTCAGGGGAGTGGATGGCAGATGATAGACTCCACAACGGAGTTGAATTATACATTCAGCCTTCCTGCCGAATCAGAGCAGCAGATGGTTCAGTTCGGGGTGGTGTCAAAGAACAATAAGGGAGATTGCGGACGTGTAGTATCTGCGCTTGAATTGTTGGGTAAGCCTTTTGAGCTTCCGATACATGAGACATATTCGGGAAAAGATGGCTTTGACTATTATCCATGGATTATTTATTCACCTACCGAAGAATACAATGCAGATTGGGGTCTCGGATATTTCTCTCAGTTTATTCAAGGAGAGGAAGGATTCGGAGTTATCGGCACCGGCAATGTGCCCGGAGCATATGGCAGATTGGGTATGCCGAGATTCAGCACAGCAGGCATGGCCGACATCGATATGATAATTCAACTTTGGGAGGGTAAGGATGCGGCTAATACAAAGGTGTTGGCAAGTGCATATGGACTCATGGACCCTGTGGAACTCTACGCCACGAAGACATCAGATAAGTTTAACGAAATAACCATAAGATTTCCCGAACAATTTGACAACCGGGGTTGGGTGCAGGTCTATTTCGATTCGCAATTTGCTTCATCGGCATCAATTGCCGGTATCGGTGAAATATCGATAAATGGTAAGAAGTCCTCGATTGCAGAAGTTTATGATGATCCATCAAGGTTTGACGTGCAAGGTCTTGAAGGTGCTATACGTATATCAGGATATAGAGGATTGACATATGGTATATATGATGTGGAGGGTCGTAATGTGGCTTCCGGGGAGTTGACGGCAGAAGTTGAAATTAAGTCATTGGCTCAAGGTCTTTATATAGTCAGATTGTCAGACCGTTCGGTTAAGGTGCTGGTGCGTTGATTAGATTTGAGATAAACATAATTAAGAAGATAGAGAAACATTATAAAATATGAGATTATGAGAAAATCTTTAGTTATGACAGTTGCAGCGGTAGGAATTCTTTCAGGAGGAATTTTTGCTGCAAGTATGGTCGGGCAGGAGAGCCATACAGTCTCTCACAAAGTGACGGCAGGTGGTTCCGCTATTTATGGTATGTTGACATATTCTGACGATTGGGACACACCATTGGGACTTTACGAACTTACAAAGTCAGGGGCAATCAACAAGTGGGAATGTCCTAACAAATATGACATGATAGGAGGCTGGATAAAGGATGGCAAGATATGTGGTTATGCAGTCGATAAGTATGGCTATCAGATGCGTGGCTTTATCTATGAAGAGATAGATTTTGAGACGGGTAATATTTTGAAAAGTATAGATATAGGTATAACGGATGCTTATTTCACGGTGTCGGCTTTGGATCCTGACGACAATGTGATATATGGTTATGGTAAGGATAAAAACGGCACAGTGTCATTCCTGAAAGCGTCTGCCACGAGTCCGGAAGTCATTACCAAAGTAAAGAGTGTGACAACAGACGAGACCTTCCTGTCGATGTGTCATAATCCGGAAGATGGCAAGCTGTATGGAATCACAAAGAATTACGACCATCAGCTCGTGACGGTAGATCATGAAGGTGTTCAGACGGTAGTGATGAAGCTGAACGGTTCGTCTGACGTATGTGAGGATTATATTACGGGCCTTGTGTGGTCTCCGGTCGAAAAACTCTTCTATTGGAACAAGTATGAGGGAGAGGAGTCATACCAATCCTCTCTGTGTACCATAGACCCGAAAACCAAAAGTGTGAAATCAATAAAGAATTACAACGATGAAATGCAATTCTCGGTATATTTCACTACCGACAAAGTGGAGGTGGCCGGTCAACCTGCTGCACCGCTGCTTACGGCAGTGAATTTCCCGAATGGCGCGTTGGCGGGTGATGTGCAGTTTACGCTCCCTGCGGCAGACATCAATGGCACTCCGCTGAGTGGGCCGGTCAATTGGACTGTGACAGTTGATGATGTGGCAGCGGGTAATGGCTCCGGTCAACCCGGAACTGCTGCGTCAGCCAATATTCAATCATTGGCTGAGGGTATGCATACATTTGGAGTCTATGTGGAGGCAAACAATGTAAAGAGTGAGAAGGCATTCGAGAACCTGTATATAGGTAAGGACACACCGCAGGCACCGGTCAACGTGGTATTGACAGCAGCAGGCCTCACGTGGGATGCGGTGACAGCCGGAGAGCATGGTGGCTATGTGAACGCCGCGGAAATTGAATATGAAGTAAAGCTTGATGGAGAGTCAAAGGGAAGCACCGGTACCAATTCAATGCAAGGGATTATACCTGAAGGTGGACAATTGGCATGGTATCAGGCTACCGTATCGGCCAAATATGCGGGTAAGGTGTCAGGAGAAACAGCATCCAATAAGGTTCTGGCCGGCAAACCGCTTGAACTCCCCGTAAATGTAACTCCGACAGCAGAGCAATTTGCTGTGATGCAGACTGTAGATATTGATGGCGACAGCTACAGTTGGAAATGTCGCGACGGCTATATGGAATCGCAGTGGAGTCTCTCGAAAGATGGTGGCGACGACTGGGTGATAATGGCACCAATCAATTTTTCAGATGCATCAGCTATATACTCACTCTCATTCGAGGCCATGCGCAAGATGGTGGAGAGCGGACGCGAGACCTTGGAGGTGAGATTAGGTTCTACCCCCGTGCCTTCGGAGATGAGTCAAGTGATTATGCCTACGTTTGAGGCATTGGTAGATTATACGGAATATAATGAAGTGTTTAAGGTGCCGGCTGCCGGAACCTATTATATTGCATTTCATGCCACATCTATGAAGTGGGAAGCCGGGATAGAGAATGGACAGTGCGTGCGCAATATAAAGGTCAAGAAAACCGGTATTGGTAATGAATCTCCGGGAGCCGTAACCGACTTGACAGCCACACCGGCAGAGAAGGGTGGCTTGAATGCGACAGTCAAATTTAAGATGCCGGTTAAAACATATACAGGCGAATCTCTGAATGCTAAGGAAGTAACAGCAACTGTGTCAGGCGAAGAAACCAAGACAGTCAGCGGAGCCCCCGGTTCTGAACAAGAAGTTGTGGTGGCCACGAAGCAGGGACAGAATGTGTTGTCAGTAGTGACCTCCGTAGGCGATATTGAGGGTACACCTGTGACTGTGGATGTTTACACCGGTGTCGTTGTGCCGGGCATGGTGGAAAATCTTGATTTCAGCATTGCCGAAGATATGTTGTCGGTGGAGATGACATGGGATGCCCCGACGCAGGGAGTTACCCCCGGTTATGTAGACCCCGCAACTGTGAAGTATCATGTTTATGAGGCTGTTCAAAGCTTTTATGATATGTCGTGGGAACTTCGTGGTACCACCAAGCCTGGTGAAACTCATTTCAATTACAAGGTGGAAGCAGGAAACCAGAAGTCTCATACACTCGTAGTGCTTGCAGAAAATGTAGCCGGACATGGCGATGAGATGATGGGCGGGGAGGTGCTTCTCGGCACTCCTTATCAGCTTCCGCGTGGAGAGAAACCATTGGTGGAAGACTTCGAGAATGGATCTGACTATTTCCAATATACACCATGGATTAAGTATCAGCCGGATGAAGAGACAACCGGATATTGGAGTGTATGGCCGGCTGAGAATGTAGTGAATGGTGGAGAAGGGAATGCCTTGATCGGTAAACCCACCGAAGCTAACACCAAGGGCAGGATGGGTATGCCTGCATTCGCCTCTAATGATGATGTAGGCTCGGTAGTTCTGGAGTTTGATGCGCTGCTAAATGAGAATACCCCCGAGCTCACTGTTACAGGCTTCTGCTACGGTAGCGAGGAGGAAGTAACAATCGGCACGCTCCCGTCAGGCAGCTTTGACACTATGCAACCTGTTGTGATGGTGTTGCCCACTAATTTCAATGAGGCTACCTGGATTCAGTTGTTCTTCAACACAGTCTATACAAAATCGACCAATCTGCTTGTGGTAGACAATGTGAAAGTCACTAAGAAGAGAGTGTCAGGAGTATCCGATATTATGGAGCACGGCGCAAAAGTGATTGTTGAAGATGGTGCAATATGTGTGGAGGGCGCAGCCGGCAAGCACTTGGTGATATATAGTGTGTCAGGTATGAAGATAGCTGATATGAAGAATATATCTGATAAGGAGCGAGTCAATGTGATGACCGGAGTATACATCGTGAATGTCGGCTCAGACAAGGTTAAAGTAGCTGTGCGCTGATCTTTAGATAAATAATAAAAATGTTGAATCGGGTGCCACCATCCAATTTAAGTATGGTGGCACCTTATTAAAATTATAAAACATGAAGCGATTTACAATAGCGGCAGCTTGCTTGTGTATGGCGGCAGTATGTTATCCGCAGGGCAAGGAGGTGCCATACTCTTCCTCATTGTATAAGGATGCCGAGTGGCAAGTGACAGATGCCAATGGCGATGGAAGTACTTGGGCAGATGAAACTTCGTCGTATTCTGACATCGGTTTGGATGGTGGCAAGCGTTATAAATACAATTCGTCGAATGCTGCCGATGATTGGTGCGTGTCGCCTGCTATCACTCTTGAAGCCGGAAAGGAATATAAAGTGAAGTTTTGGAATAAAACCAATTATGATAATGAGAATTACGCACTTTATGCAGCTATGGAGGCGACTCCGGAGGCTTTGGCAGCGGGTAGCGTAATTTCAAAACATGAAGATTATAAGAATAGCAAATGGACTCATGAGGTGGTAATCTTCACTCCGCAGACGAGTGGAGACTATTATTTCGGTTTTCATGCATATTCAGAGAAGAACAAGTATTACATATATATCGGAGGGTTTGCGGTTACAGAGAATGTGTTCATTCCGGCGGCTCCGGCTGATATAGTGGTGACAGCCGGTGAAAATAAGTCAGTTGCAGCCACGCTTACATGGACATTGCCCACCCCCGATGATGATGGAGTGGAATTTGGTGAAGGTGTTGCAGTGGAGAGTGTGATAATATATCGCGACAGCGAACTCGTGGCTACTTTGGCCGGAGATGCCACGGATTGGACTGACACGGAGGCTTATGGCCTGACCCCCGGTTTCCATACCTACGAACTTCAAGTCACGGCAGGTGGAAAGCAGAGTGCGCGAGTTTCGGTGGAATCTCCATACATCGGTCCTTTGCAACCAATGAGCATACCCTGGGATCCTAATATCAAGAAGCTGACGCAAGATGACTTCAATCTCTTTTTCACTGTATTCAATACAGAAAATTCGGAGTCCACTCCTTCGAGTTCAAGTTATCCGGAGCGTAAATTCTGGTATGTAGGATCCGGATATCCGGATAATTACCTGTATAAATATCCTCAGTCAAAGAAGAAGGATGACTGGATGGTGTCACCGCCCCTGAAGTTTGAAAAGGCCGGCAAATATAGGGTAGTTATCAATGAGAAGAGTGCGTCTTCGAGCACAATCACCAATACAAATATATATTTTAGTGCTGGTTATGATGTGGCGGATTATCCGTCGTCAACCATGATTGGCACAATCAATGCCACGGGTACTGCCAAAGATTATCCTTTGTATTTCTCAGTGCCGGAGCCGGGTGAATACAATATAGCTATTCAGGAGCTTGATTCAGAGGGTAAATCTTACAATGGTGCTTATATTTACAGCATCGTGGTTGAAGAGGCGATTGAATATCCGGAAAACATAGCAGGCCTTTCGGCAACGGTGTCGGGAGAAGAGGTTAGGTTGACATGGACTAATCCGTCGCAATCGGTGCTTGGAAATGCCATAACTTCATTGACAAAGATTGAGGTGTATCGCGGTGAGGATGAGAATCCGTGCGCAGTGCTGACAGAGGATGAGTATCTTGGAGGTGGTGCAACTGTGACGTATGTAGATACACCGGGCGTGGAAGGCATTGTAGCTTATAAGGTTATACCTTATCTCGGACAATATGTGCCTGAGGGTGACGTGGCTCAGTTGTATTCACCTTGGGTTGGCGATGATACGCAGGTGTTGCCGTATAAATGTAAGTTTGATGACCCGAAGCTTTTCTGCTTGTGGAGAGCTGAAGATCTCGATAATGATGATAATACATGGACATTGGCGAGCGGATATGCGAAGCTTAAATTGACGCAGACGGAGGTGTCGCAAATGAATGATGCGCTTGTCTCCGCACCGTTTGAACTTGGCAAAGGCTACTACGAGATCAGTTTCAATGGTAACAGTTCGGTGTCTAACCGCACGCTCAAGATGGGTCTGATAAAGGCTGATGCCGAAGATCCCACATCGTTTGCATCTTCAAAGAGCGTGTCGCTTGCCGATACGTATTATAACCAACGTCATTCGGCTATTGTAAAGTTGGATGATGCCGGGCGCTATCGTATCTGCTTCCTCTTTGATGGAGAGGGTGTGGATGCAAGTTCCAAGACAATCGCGATGACCGACATTTCACTTGAGTCATATCCTGTGCTTCCGTTAGTGGCCACTGATCTGACAGCTGAAATCGCTGCTGATGGTGCGCGTGAAGTTGCACTTAGCTGGACCAATCCCTCAGAAACCAATGTAGAGGGTCTAATGCTTGAAGAAATAACCAAGGTTGTTGTGAGCCGTAAATATGTCACGGGCAGCGGTTCGTTTGAGGAGATAGCAGAGTTGACGGAGGGTCTTGTTCCGGGAGAGCAGGCTTCATATGTAGATGTAGAAGTGCCTGAATCCGGTGTATATGAATATAGGGTGGAAGTTTACAATAATGATGGCAAGTCCACTAAGGCAGCTCCCCGCGTCACTACTGAGTGGGTTGGCCATGGACTTTCCATACCTTATTCACCGCAGGACTTCAAGGCTTGGTATATTTATAATGTGAATGGAGATACCGATAGCTACGACGATACCGATGTGACTTGGGAGGCCCGATGGGACGGCACGGCAAGGATAACGTCGACTAAAGTTGAGGCTGATGACTGGTTGATTTCGCCGCCGCTCAATATTCAGGTCGGCAAGAAATATGTGATTACCGTAAAGCACCAGCAAGCTAACGGGGCAGCGGTAGACTTTGATATGTATGCCGGAAATTCAACCGGTTATGAAGATATGGCGACATATGTCGCAACGTTAACCACTGAGGAAACAAAAAATACGGAGAAAGAAGACCAAATCTTCATAAAGGGTGTTTCCTCGGAAACTGAGGCATTGCGTATCAATAGAAACTCGGATGAAAACCAAGGTTATGTGGCTGTGCCAGTCGGGTCAATATCGTTAGGCCTGCATGCAGTAGCGAAGTGCGATTTATATGTAAATTCATTCAATGTCGCAGTGACTACAGCGGTTGATGAAATAAATGACGATGCGTTGGTTATTATGGATGGTATTGGAATGCCGTCTGACGCAACCGACATAAGGGTCTTTGACCTTGCCGGCAATTTGGTGCTTTGTGCTGACAATTTGGCAGAATTCAATGTGTCAGCATTGTCGAGAGGTATATATGTGCTGACTGCGGTTAGCGGTGACAGGTCTTACAAGCTGAAGTTTGAGAAATAATACGCTGTAGCAATAAAGTGTAATGGGCGCGGTCTTTTGCGGACTGCGCCCATTTACATTGTGTGCCTATTATTGCACTCGGGTTTGTGGGAATGAAATTATTTGTCCCTTTTGAGTGCCCTCAAATTCGTTTGCATCCTTAAAATTAACAGTTGCGAATTATTTTGTTAAAAAATATTTGGAGGTGTGATGAATTGTTATTAACTTTGCACGCAGGAAAGTTCCCGATTTTTGGGAACTCAAAATTTAAACAATAAACCATGGGAGCAAATCCTTCACACCCAATGACTCCTCCGGGGGCTTCAATTAAAGAGGCTCTTAAAGAGAGAAAAGTTTCGCAAAAAGAATTTGCGAAAGCGATTGGTATTTCTGCTTCCCATCTTAGTGAAATACTCAATGGCAGTCGCAAGATTTCCCTTTCCTTTGCTGAAGCTACAGAAGAGTTGCTTGGCATTAGTTCGCGAATGCTTCTTGATATGCAACTGGCATATGACATAGTCGGTGCAGGTTTAGAATCTGGATCAGTCAGCAATGCTGAAACGGATACTATACTACGTGAGATTGACCAAATTGTCAACGTATCAATTTTATTGAAAGGTCATATCAAAGGAAAGGCTTCTGGCGCGGAAAAACTAAAAGCATTAAAAGATATTTACGGAATAGAATTTCCAAAAGACCTTGAGGCATCTTTTTCTCGCCTTGCCAACAAGTGTTTTAGAAAATCGGCAAAGACGGGACTCAATGAAAGAATGATTGCAACATGGGTTGTTAAAGCTCGAGCTGAGGCATTGTCTTGGACTCCTACCGGTAAATTCAATCTGACTTCAAAGGAGGATGTTTGCAGAGGGGCCGTTAAACTGCTTCATGAAAACACAGGTAACACCTACGAAAAACTGCGTTCATTTTTCAGCATGTGCGGAATAGTGCTTTCAAAGGTGTCAAAGCTTGAGCATGCGTCAATTGATGGCTATTCTTTTGTAAAAGACGGGATTCCTTACATTGTCATTACAGGTCGATACAATCGAATCGACAATCTCGCATTTACGGTGATGCATGAATTAGGTCACATTTTCTTAGGACATACGACCGAAACTGAGCATCAATTAAACATAGATACTAAAAGTTTCAGCGATGAGATTGTGATTCCCAAAGAAATAGCAGCGGATAATTTTGCATCCAACTGGCTTATTCCAGAAGATTGCTGGAAAATTGCTCCGATGGTGACAATGAATCCGTTCGTTATCCAAAATAAATATACGGCGTGGGCTCGCAAGAACAACCTCAATAAATGGATAGTTCTTGGAAGACTTTCGCACGAAACCGGAATATATCGATTCACATCTGATGAGAGTCGGTATATCAGCAATAAGGAAGGAGGTGTGTCTTGAGATAGTAGTTTAAACAACAAGGCACAAAAGAAGCCCTACCTCGGCAAAGGTAGAGCCTCAGTAGAACGTTTTGCAAGTTGTTCATGTGCCATCCAATTACAAGGATTGCGTGTGCAAAGATAATCATAATTATCCAAACGCGCAAGGCAATCCTTATATTAAAATTTATAAGTGCCATTTAAATGGCCAGTAAACAATAACTTAAAAAGATAAATTTAATGACAAGTCTTTTTATGTTCGAGGATGCGTGTGAAGATAATTCTATCATCTCGCTCCCCCATATTCTACCCAAAAAGAAGAAACGAAGTCCAGGATATCGTACGGGGGATCTTGTGCTAAATAAACAAGATATCCTGTCTGAACTTCGCTTTACAGATGACTTAATTCCATTTCCGGTTGTGAATAAGGTGGAAGATGTGGATTTACCTTCCATCGCGTTGCCCTTTAGCAACGTTGTAAACAAAAATACATCCGATGTTCTTGTAGTTTTCTATGAGCCTGACAAAAATTTTGCGAGGATTCTTCATAACCCTAAACGATATGTTGAGCCGCTCAAAAAATTCAAGTACGTCGTAGGCCCCGATTTTTCACAAAAAATAGGGATGAACCCATTCATTCGTTTCAGCAACTCTTGGTGGAATAAAGCTCTTACTGCGTTTTTCCAAAAAATGGGGATTATTATGATTCCTAATGTGTCGTGGTCCTCTCCTGCATCCTATGAATATGCATTTAAGGGCTTGCCCAAAAAATCTGTGGTTGCAATCAATAGTAATGGTATCAAAGGAAATGCAGCTTCATTGTATCTTTGGCGTAAGGGATATGAAGAAGCCTTAAGAGTGGTTGAGCCAATACTCATAATCCGCTACGGAGACAAGCTCCCCGGTGAAAGGGAAGATATCAGCTTCTATTACGAAAATATTAACCAGAAAAATCTTCGCAATGGGCGCAAACGGATCGCATGCTAACGGTAGTACTCAAAGTGATGCAGGTCAAAGATGGAAGACTATAGGAACTGTCGGTGAAATTCAAGTCATACAACTTAAGAGTTTCAAGTCGCCTAACAAGCTTCCGGAAGAGAGTCGTACACCCAACCGCATCTACGCTATCTTTAACAAAGACGGCAAAGATGTAAAGGGAATAGCTAAATATGGTGCTGATGGCAAAAAACTGTGGGAGATACACACCACGGATCATGACAATCTGGGGCCTCATTATCATCTGTGGAAGGATGGCAGACCTGTTCAGGTCATAGATTCCAATGGCAAAAAACGGAATAAAGCATATGCTTTAGATGACTATAAGAAATCAATTCTTGATAAAGTGAGAAATTATGGCAACTGAGGAATTAATAACACCGGAAAATGACACCCGCAATTTTGTCGGTTACGACCTCATGGGATTTCCGTTCAACAAGAAGTATCCACCAAACAAAAATAAATATGGAGAAGACTTCTATGGATATCCTACGAAAGGAGAAGGTGTTCTTTTATATGATTTCTGCATAATGGGGTACGATGTAGAGTTTTCCTATAAAGGGAACACTTACTATCTTCTTAATGATGGGGAGGGTATCCTTTCCAATAAAACGTTCTCAGAGCGTAAAGAAGAGTTCCCGTCCCCGATGGATTTGGTTGAAAACCTAAAGATCGACGGAATCCCACTAATCAAGTTGGCTCCGGAGATTGAGGATATCGAGCCAGTCTGACTATCATTTCACTATTCACTATTGGAGCGGCATTGTCTAATTACCGATAATGCCGCTCTTCCGTATTTCTGCCAAACAAATTTGGCGGGTAATATCATAGTGTGTCAATACCGGTTGAAATGTTAAAATACAACCTTTCCCTTTTATGGTCGTCGGCGGCGCCTC
>CAJUIJ010000059.1 GCA_910586175.1 uncultured Muribaculaceae bacterium
ATTATATCTTGCGAGTTACCTAATTGTCTTACGAACACTGACTCCGCAAACTTCTATAACAACACCACGGTAATCCGCCCCAACAACTTGTCCCTGCAAGTTGTAACGAACCAAATCGCCATCAGCATCGTCAGCCTCTACAAGCTCGCAGCCCGACAGTCGGTCAAGCACGCGGATGTTGTCAAGCACCAGGTCCATACCACCGGCCGAAATGCCGTGGAATCCGATGCGCACATTGTCATGTCCGGCATACTCATCGAGCGGCAACACATACTCTGTCCAGCGCGAATTGGAGACATATTGATAGAGATCGGCATCCGGAAGAGCCTTGAACTCTCCACCATCCACCGACACCTCAACTATCATATGGTCATCGAAGTGCATATCCTCGCCAAAGTCGGCATGGAAGAAGTGGAAGCGCAATTCGGGTCCGGCTACATTAAGATTGAGCACCGGTGTTACAATACGCGCCTCAGCCCCGGGAGCCACTCCCACGAAGCCTTTGAAGATAAGCATTCCTTCACCCACGTATGGCCCGGTGCCGGGCGCGTTGCTGACTATGCCCAACTCCCAGGCACCGCCAAGATTGAGCGACTGCATGGTCCAGGGCGCAGTGGCCGGTGTACCCTCCAAGAAGGCTTCCTCGAAGGGCAAAGTATAGGCCGGCCCGACATGCACGCCGACCCGCACTGACTTCACACCCTCGCCCGCACTGCTCACCGCGCTGACACTATAGTAGGGATAATCCTGACGTGTTATGTCGAGCGAACGGTCACAATAACTCAGCTCCGTCAAGCCTTCGGCCACCTTGACATCAGCTCCGCCGGTGCTGCGATACACATTATAGGTCATCGCCACCCCTGCCATGTCAAGTCCATTCATTCCCTTTACCGGTGCTTCCCAAGTTATAACGGGATACCCGTCGGCATCCGAATCGGCATTCACGCCCACAGGCGCTTCCGGTATGTCGTCGCCACAGAAGACTGTCACGTATGCCGGCAGGCTCTCTCCAACTCCGTTCACTGCCACTATGCGATATGCATTGATTCCCGCCTTAGCCTCAGTGTCACTCCATGTTATGACATCTCCGGGCATCGCATCTTCCACACTGTAAGCTGCCTCCATAGAGCCGCCACGATATATGTCGATTCGGGTGAGATCAGTGAGGTCAGCTCCATCCACGCTCTTTGCAGGAGCCTTGAAACTGATGTTGACCTTCATACCGTCGGCCACGGCAGTAGCCTCCGATACCTTCTCGGGACTCCCCTCGGGCAATTCCGCCGGAAGGTCAAACATGCAGAGAGCCTCCAGTGTGGAGAGTGTGCAGAGATTGTTCGCCTTGCCTGTGGTGACATCCACGCGATAAAGGTCTGTGCCGACAGCCGAGGGGGTGAGCCAATAGAGCTTACCGTCAACGCGGCTGAAAGCCATTGTCTGGAAATATGACACTCCATCCTGCGTAAGCATTCTCACGCCGGTCGAACCAACTTTCATTGCCGCACCGGTAAATTTGTTGATGGTGTAGAGTGAAGCCCCGCCATCCTGCTCCAAAAGCATGCCGTAGAGTTGTCCACCGGCATCTGCCGCCAATGTGTAGAATGGTAGCGTCTCGAACGCATATTCCGCCGCTCCGCTCTCAGGGTCAACAGTCACCACCACGTCGGCCATAGCCGACATGCCGTAGAGTGTGCCTGTTGTCTCGTCGTAGGTCATGTCCATACACACGGCGTTGGCCGTAGTCTGCGACTTGGTGAATTTCACACTCTTGCCGGTCACATCCACACAATTCCAGTTGACCGAAGATATTCCGCCGCTGCTGTTGCTGTTGAAGTCGCAGTAATAGAACATATCTCCGACTGATGTGCCGGAATATCCCGACGCTGACACTATCGACATCACGGGGCTAAGCACCGAGGAGTAACCTACGGTGAATGATGACATCTCCATGCCACCACTCTCCGAAGCGGTGACAGCATGAAATGATGCTCTGCCGGCAGCTTTCCGGTCCACTCGCGCGGCACTCGGATGAGGTGAAGCGAGCTCACGATTCATATCGGCCCGGCGAGCACCGGCCCGGAGCGTGCCGTGCACCCCGATACGGGGAACAACTGTCTGCGCCATGTCGGCACCATATGAAAGTGCCGACACGGTAATTGCAAGTGTTGAAATCAGTATCTTTCTCATCTTATTATAAATTTAAGATAAGTGCATCTTATTTCACTATCACTTTAGTGGTCTTGCCACCTTTACGGAGCATATATACACCGTTTGTGGGATTCTCCACACGTATGCCCTGGAGGTTATAGTATACACCTTCTTCAGCTTCCATCTCCACGAGCTGCACTCCTGTGAGGTTGATAAGCACTTCGTTGCTCGGTGTGGATTCGCGGTCACCGTAGACTGCCTTCACTGTATATTTGGAGTTCTCTACGGTGGGCTGATGGTCAAACACGCATTCCGACAGGAGTTCGTCGTTGACTTTCTCACCGTTGCAATACACGTTGTAGCCGTCGGGTGTCATATTGGGTACTGAACGCTGATATGTCACGTCGTCGAGCATAAGCATGTAGCCTGTCTGCGAGATGTGTCGCAGTGCGAACCATTTCGCACCGGCAGGCACACTGTAGTCTTTATGAGTCCATGTGGAGGGCACAGCATACGAAGCCTCGCTGTCAGGGCATGACAGGAAGTCGTCTGCATCTATCGGGTTGGCCACTGTGGCGTAGTAGCCGAGCACATATTCCGGATATTTGTCGTCGTTGACGCTGCGGAGCCACATCTTGATGGTCTGTGCGTTGCCGCTAAGCATCGGGAATACGAGCCAGTCGTTGCTCGCAATGTCGCTCTCCTGTGACGTTGCCTGCGGGAATATCACCATGTTGGTGCCCGAATGGGGTGTCCAGAGGTCGAGTTCTTCGGGATCGATATTTGTCATAGCCGGGGTCATGATCTGGCATGCCATGCGTTCACCGGCGTTAGGGTATGTGAGTCCTGTTATGGGAGCTGTAATCTTGTTGTCGAGGTCATAGCTGCTGAAATCACCGAAACTGTTGATGGCGAAGGGCTCATATGTCTCGAAGCCATCGCTCTCCACCAATGTCTCTGCGGGGAGCCATGCGGCCGCCTTCCAAGTGAGGTGCGACTTGCCATCCACGAAGCTGCCATCGAGCGTATTGACTGCCGGGAGCAATGCTGCTGTCACTGACACCGTGGCAGGTTCACTGTTGTTGTTGGCCAAATCTTGGTCAGCTGAATAATTAATCTTGGCACTGAACTCTGCCTCTCCCTCGCTGCCATCGGCGGGAGCGTATTCGAAGCGCACCACAGTGCTCTTGCCCGGTTCAAGTTTCGCAGCGTTAACGCTCTCCACTTCCACGCCATCTTTATAAAGGTTCACGGTGTAGTCGTCGGCTGCGAAGCCTCCGTTATTTTTCACAACTGCGCTTATGCCTGATGATTCACCCACACGCACGCGTTCGGGCGCGGAAAATCCTGTCATAGCCAAGTCATAGGCTGTGCGCTCCTCTATGCGGATGTTATCGATATAGGTTGGTGTCCCACATCCATGACCCACCAGCGCTACCTGCACGCGGCCTTTGCCGGCAAATTTATAGAGGGGCACTTCGCAAAGCTCCCAGGCGTTTTGCTTGCCGTAACGGTGGAACTCTCCATCGGCAGCAATAAACTCACCATTCTCACTACGTGCAGATACGGTGATGTAATCGTCGTTGCGACCATTCTCGATGGCGGGATCCTTAGTATTCCAGCTCTCGCGGAAGATATAGAATGTAAGCACAGGGTTAAGCATCTCAGTGAAGTCGATGGCCGGCATAACCAAACGGCTCTCGCAGTAGTTGGTCCATTGGCCTGTAGGAATAAAGACTATCATTCCGCGGTCAGTATCTTGCGAAGAGATGGTCACTGTGACTCCCTCCGGATTATCATCAGTCGCATCAACTTCCATGCTTTTGCTTGCCACGAGTTCCCATGAGGGTTCACCGGTTGCACCTTCTGCATTCTTCACAGTCTGCTGCATCCAGGGCGATGTGGTGTATGCAGTGTTGGCAAACGACTCAGCGAAGGGAAGCGACAGCTGCGGGCCGACATTGACAGCATCGCTCTGTGCAGCCTCGCCGAGACCGGCACTGCTCTTTGCCACTATTTGGTAGCTTACGTTCTGCTGCGTGCTTTCATCAATATCCGTATCAGTGAAACTCAATGCTTTTGTTTCGCCCACTTTCGAGAGTTTGCCATCCACCACGCGGCTGATTACATAGTTGAGACCGGCTGCGTTCACGTAACCATCATGCACACCTACCGCGGGAGCTGTCCAAGTAACAGTCGGCTTGCCGCTTGTGTTTATACCTGTAATTGTAACTGCTTTAGGTTCATCCTCGCCAATCCATGCGTCGGCACGGGTCTCTACACCCTCACCTCCATCGCCTACAGCGCGGACCATGTACCAAGTCTCACCTGTATATGCTCCAGTATCGGTCCAGCTTCCGGCTGCTCCGGGAGCAAGCCCCGATACAGTATGACATGGCTCGGTCTCATCCTCGCGATATATTTTAACATCAACTGTACCGGTAAGCTCGTTACCCTCGGCATCAACCTGCGGAGCCTTGAACTGCAACGTGGCAGTGGCCGCTCCTTCAGCACCGGGAGTAACAGTGAAATCGCTCACCGCACCGGGGGCAGTAGCCTTCGAAAGAGCCTTTATGGCAAACGACTTGAACTTTATCTTTTGTGCCGAACCTGTATACTGCATCGTCATGTGAAGACCGAAGCGCAATTCTCCACTTTCATTAGCAGTGAAAGTAACAGTCTTGACCACACCTTTGTCGGTCTCCATCTTCCATGTGTCGATAACCTGCTTGCTTGTCACAGCATCAGTTCCCTCCACCATCTCAAGTGTAAGCTCACACCCACTACCGGTTTCGCGGTCAATACGATAGCTGATCTCATATTGTGTTCCTTCAGCAACATCAAAAGCCGGAGACACAACCCAGTCATCAGCCGGAGTTTTTTGAGAGCTTATGAGACTATACCACCAGGAATTGTTATTCCACATCCATATAAGATTCTTCCAAGTCGAATCCTCCTGTCCGTCATCAATAGACTGCCAGGTGTTGTAATTCGATGAGTCGAACGTGATCTCATAGGGCATTGTCTCGGCGGCTCCCCACGACGGTATGACCGTCGTCGCTGCCATAAGTAGCCCAAGTGCGATGTTAAGTTTCTTCATATCAAAAATCTTTTAAGTTGTTATTATCATATCTTTATTAGCCCCATCGGCCTTATTGGCCTTATTAGCCTCATTGGCATTAGGCTCCATCCGGTCTATTAAAAAAACAATTTGCGAGCCTTGCCTCCAGTTACCTCTATATAGAAGTTTCCACGCTGAGGTTCTCTGACCTCTATTCCTTGCAAGGTGTAATATCTTGCTCTTTTACTATCTAAAACGAGGTTCTCGTCCAAAGAGGCTGACACCCCAACAGTAGCAAACACCGGTGCTGACGGTTCAGCCGCGTATCCTTTCACTCCGACACGGCAGGCATATTCTTTCCCTTTGGCAAGGTCTCCGAAGCGGTGTTCCACACCCGCCTCATCTTCGCGTGTCAGCAGCTCCATATCCACGCGCTCAATGTCCTGTCGGAGCGTCACTCTCTCCAGGCATACGCTCTTGCGGCGATCCACCGCAAATGAGAGCGTTGTGGCCGCTGTCGGCTCTATCTCCACCACATAGTCTGATGCCGTGGCCGTGGGGATATATTCCTCCACCATATCATCTCCGGCATATATCTTGAGCACACATGCCGTGGCACCGCTCTGCGATGCGCTGACTGTCAATGTCGCACCCTCACTCAGGTCGAGCGCACCGGTGGTCAGCTTCGAGGCTTTGCTGCCTCCCAAGGTCATTTTTTCACCGGAATAGCTTGCTTCACCTTCAAGAGTCCACCCTTCGGGGAGTGACTTGAAAGTCTCGTTTATTGTCTCGGCGTCCTGCTCCATACCGCGTGTCACGCCATAAAGCATCACCTCATATCCATGCTCGGCAAGCAGATGGTCTTCCCACCTCAAGCTCATGCTGCTGTCGGTCACGTCGGCCACTTCCACAGATTGCAACGTGGGCTGCTCACCGCCACCCATGAAATCGAAACGCACAACTCCCGACAGTTCGGCTATTCCTGTCACCGGTTTACCGGTGGGAGTACCGTTCCACGAACGCATGGAGGGATTGGTCTCATCGGTAAAAGATGTGCGCAGCTGACGACCCGGGAATGGAGTGTCGAGACTTGACTTACTGCCATCGTTTCCCGACGCTTTCTCTATCTCAAGGCATTGATGCGCCGCATTACAGTTCACTGCGTTATAGTCTAAGGTCCACGCATCCGCGCAACTTATATCCATTCCTTCGCCAGCTATCGTGACATGAATGTTGGCCTCGGGCCTGCGGTCCACATGCCATACCAACAGTCCATGAGAAGGTATAAACCTGTCGTAGCCGGACTGCTGTCTGTTTTCCAAAATAAAGAACTCGTCAGGATGACCGGTTGAAATTCTCAAGGACTTACCTGAGCTTTGCAATGCCGGCAATTCCACACTCTGTGGCGCGTTTATCTCAACAGGCTCATCCCATCCTAATAGCCATCGTTCCACTCCGGTATATCCGGCCGGAACTGCCCCGCAGTTGCGCGTGGCAGGAAGATATGATCCTGAAGCCATGATATCCCATTTGTCGGGGTGATTACCGCTTCCATCTTCCGAGTAGTTCACATCGTAAGTATCAGGAAGACCAAGTATATGGCCAAACTCATGGCAGAATGTGCCTATTGAAGCCACATCTGCTCCGGTGGAACCGTAAAGTTCGGCACAACAGCCATAACTGTTGAGTACTTTGCCATCGTATGTTCGCTCTGAGGCTGCAATCCCATATTCGTCAAGATGCGCCGCATGTGGCCATATCCATGATGCCTTGTTGCCGGCGAAGTTCTCGCCGTAGCCCGCATAAAAGAAGTAGAGGTTATCTATCTGATCGTCATCATCAAGGTCATATTGAGTGAAATCTATCTCCCCATCGAGTTTGCGGCATATCTCCATGGCGAGGTCCTTGGCACGCATATCGTCGCCATTTTCATCATTCTCTCCATACCAGGTGGCCGGCTTGTCGGCACGCACCGGACCATAGACATCAAAGTGTGGAGAAAAACGGCCCAGAGACTGGGCACGGAAGTAATCGGCGGCACTCCCAATATGCTCGCGTCGGTCAAAACCTGGCAGGTTAAGCATTTCGTCCACTTCACGCCTTATATCCGGAGTGACAAAGTTGACATCCGGAAAATCGACAAGCACCACCAATGCTCGCACCTCGCCGGTGCGAGGGAATGATGACCGGTTCACATCGCCATTACGTGCTGACGACCTACGCTTCGCCGTGCGCTGCCGCCTGAGTTCCATGCCGGCATCAAGGTTACTTACGCGCCAATTACCATCAGCATCCGGAACCATCAGACGCCCGGATTCATCCACAGTGACATGGCCATACTCGTCACCGAGCAACCGTAAGGTCACCACCGAGCCGTCCGGATTGACCACTACCCGCTCTCCGGGATGCGCCGGCACACCGAACGCCATCCCGACCGAGAGCAAAAACAAACCCGATGTAAAACTTCTATAACCGATCTTCATGATAAATGTTGCTTTTGTGTAATATGTATTCACACAAATGTAGCAACAATTACCCCACTATCCAAAAATTTTAACAAAAAAACACCCAAATCACATTTTTTCTGAAACCAGTTTCATTGAAGTCATCTAAACTTAATTGATACATCTCCCTAATCACGAAGAAGCCGTTTGCGGAGACGGCTAAGATACTGGGGAGTAATCTGCAAGTAGGAGGCTATCATCTGCAAAGGCACCGTCTGCATAATCTCGGGCCTATGAATCATGAATGTGCGGAGCCGGTCTTCTATCGAACCGTTTATCTTGGCATTACGCATCTCGTAGCCTGAAAGCTGGTGCTCGAGATATCCCCTATACCACTTTGCAAGCTCCTCATATTCACCCATAAGATACTCAAACCTCTCTTTCCCCATCTCCAAAACTACATTGCGAAGACAACAACCCTCCACACGTGTATAGGCCGGCTGACCGCTAAACCAAGATTGAAACGATATAATGACAGTGCCGGGAAGACCGAACCCATCGGTCACATCCTTTCCATCGAGTTTATAGACAGTACGGGCCACCCCCTCAAACACCACTCTGAACTTGCAGTCCACCTCACCGGTGGCTACAATGCTCTCACCACGGCGATACACCCTCGGCTCCAGCTCTTCTGCAAGAGCATCAACAACACGTAAAGGCAGCTCTACGCCACCCTCTTCACGAAGCAACTTCTGCAACCCTATTTTATCACTATCACTAATCACACCGAAAACATCGCTATTAAGTCGCAAATATAGTCATTTATCCCCACTTATCAAAACACCAACAAAGTCATCAACCGTCAAAACAAAAAGAATCCACAAACACCACACAAAAGAAACAAACAACCGACACAAACACCGAAAAATCAACCGGCGCGAAGCCACCGGGAGGGAGGAGCCTCCGGCGACGACACGAAGAAAAAACATTGTTGTCGTCGCCGGAGGCTCCTCCCTCCCGGTGGCTTCGCGCCGGCTTCACACTAAAAAAACTTCGCGGCGAAGAGCAATCTTCGCCGCGAAGCCAATTAAAAGTCCATCCCTAAGGAATTTTTATAAGCGGACTTTAAAGTCCTAATCGCCTTTTGCAGGCTAACAACATCTTCAATGCCTGATTCGGTATGTTTTCTTACCGATTGTCAGGATATATACTCCTTGCGGCAATTCTATGGCTGTCTCGTCCGCTCCGACGGCTCGATACAATGTGATGCCGTCAACTGAATTGACACTGATATTCTTGCCACCGGCTCCTTTTATGATGAGCTTTCCTGCCTCTTGGCATATCAGCATGCCTTCACTTATTTCAGTCACAGACGATGTATCCAATGTCGCAACGTTCGAACCACCGGATTCTCCATCCATATATACTGCCGTGACTACGTAATCATTCTTACCTACAGAGACTTCAGAATCCGTATACTCAGGCACCCTTATCATTTTTTTGTTGACGAGCTCGCGGTTCTTATACAAGTTATAACCGACTATCTCCAGGTCAGAAGTCCCGACTGATGTCTCGTAATTTACATCATCAATCATCAGCATGAATGTGTCGGTTCCACATGAGCGTATCGCAAAGCGCTTCGCACCTGCGGGGAGGTTAGCCTCAAACTTCGTCCAATCACCGGGTACTTTCGTGGCTTCTGTCAGTTTCTTGAAGTCTTTCACATCAACACCACCCGTAGAATAATATATTTCAACATATTCAGGGAAAGTGGGACTGTAACTCATAGCATAAAATGATATGGTCTGGGCATTTCCACTGAGTTCCGGCGATATTGCCCAATCATCTACAGTGCCCTGGTCTGCCCTGAATAGAGATGCCATATATTTATTGCCCGAGAGGGCGCCAAAGGTGCTGTTGTCAGTAATAGTTGCATCGAAGATAAAGAACGACTGCAATGAGTGCTGGTCAATGCCCGGCAATGTCATTCCCTTGAAACCTCCTACAGGCTCCTTGTCAACATCAACAAACACCCATCCTTCAAGCTCTGTCGACCATGACTGCATGGCTTCAAAATCTTCGTTATGCTGTTTTGCCATAGTGCCGTTCAAGTCAGGTTCATCCCAGACGAGCTTGGCATCCGTTCCATCCAAGCCGGCCACGAGATTGGTGACACGAGGCAGATTGGAAACTTCCGGCTTCACCGTCATCGCTTCCGTAATGTCATTATCGGCATTGCAGTCTCC
Source organism: uncultured Muribaculaceae bacterium (assembly GCA_910586175.1). Taxonomy (GTDB): domain Bacteria; phylum Bacteroidota; class Bacteroidia; order Bacteroidales; family Muribaculaceae; genus Lepagella. The sequence continues at coordinate 9,897 of CAJUIJ010000059.1, forward strand.
TTCTACCACCAGGCGGACTGTATGTGTCACCTCATTTTCATCCAATGGATGGAATGATAATTTAAACACATGATTTGCGGTATTGCCTGAATTAAGTCGTTCGCCGACTATCTCTCCACTATCTATGCCATCTGCTGAAAGTATAAGCTTGTAATTCTCCACATCCTCCATACCCTCGTTACGCACCGTGACATTAATATCATAACTGCTGCCCGCCTTTATCACCTGGGGAGCGGATGCGATGACCGAAAGATCTTTTGCATATGAATTATCCAGACGGATATTATCAAATAATACCAAATCAAATATCTCACATGTGGCAACAATACGGAACTGAACCTGCTTTCCGGTATAATCTGCAAGGTCAACGTTGACCCGGTTCCAACCCAAATTACCTTTGGAAAGACCATCGACTGTGCCGCTCAATACCTCCTTGTATTCTTTACCCGCTTCTCTGACTTCCACTGAAATCTTATTGATATTACGCTCGCCATCATCACCGGCAAAATTGTATACAAAGAAACTCAATACAGGATTCGGTATATCCTTTAGACTTATTTTGGGAGATGCAATCGCCGATTTATCACCGATCGAAGTCGCCTTTGCCCCCAAGAAGCCATTGTCATTATCTTGCGAGGAGACTCCCGAATCATCTTTATACATCTTCCATTCCATTCCCTTGTTTTCAAGAACCTGGGTAATCATCGGGTAATATAAACCTCCGTTGGTGAATGATTCCGAGAAACCGGGGAACGGTGTGCCGACAGGCTCAAGACCGGTAAACGCAAAGTCTCCTTGCCCCTCTTCTGTAAAACCGCACACTGCAAACTGCACGAATGTCTGGAAATTCTTATCCACAGCACGGAACTCATACTGAGTATCCTCTATATCCCTAAACTTCAAGTTCCAACCGTAATCTCCGGGTTCATATACGAGATAGGCAACCTTATCCGCCGGATAAACAAGCCCGTTGTCATCTTTCTCTATTTCGGGCCACGACAATGTGATCATTCCATGATCAGAAGGATTCTCTGTCATTGCAACCGATGCCAATGGAGCCGGGAAGCTGAAACCTATATGCACGTTGGCTTCAGCAGGATTTCCCACACCAAACTCATTTGCAGCATATGCGGTATATATCACACGCCCGCTTGCATCGAGCACATCATTACACTTCACTTCATCACCCGGATTAATGCCCTGCGCACGATGCACCAGCACATTTCCGCGCTTGATTTCCACCGCCATTTTACCGGTGAGAGGTCTACCCTCAAAGTCTTCTGTCGGAGCATTCAGAGATATTTCAGATGCAAACGCACCGCTTGCATCAGGCGTAACCTTGAAGTTTTGGGGCACTCCCGGCACTGTGGTCAGCACACCTTCCGAAACACGTATGTCGTCAAGATGCAACTGATATGTATCGGCTTTTGAAATGCCGTGAAAACCTATGTAATAAATTCCAGTTTCAGAGGGATAAATATAATCTCCTAATTCTACATATTCGGATGTCGTAAGGTCAGTTGCGGGCACAATAACCTGTGTCAACGCCTCTGCCGTCGCTGCTTTGCCATATTTCACCTCTATGCACTCTGTGTCATGGTCGTTGCCGGCTTTCGCGTTGCAGCTGACACGGTAAGCTTTTCCTGACTCCAAATAAAGTGCCGGTGTTACAACCCAGTCATCCATGTCAAGCTGCGAGTTATAACTTATGCGCAGACTGTGAAGGAAAGATATCAAATCCCAAACCACACCATCTTCATTTCCATCGATTATGGAGAATTGGTCAAAATCTGCCTGCGTGTCAAATAACACCTCGAAAGGAGGAGTAAGGCCCTGCACAGGAGGCTCTACACTCTCACCTGCGGAAACCGCAATATCCTTTATACACACTCTATATGTATCTGCATCAGAGATGGCATGGAAACCAACGTAGTAGTCACCATCCTCATCAGGCACTATTGTACCTTTCACCTCTACCCAGTCAGAGGTAGTCATAACCGTAGGCTCCACTACTGTCAAAACTAAACTTTCAGCAGAAAGACCGGTGCCATATTTGACCTCAATCTTTTCTGTGGGGCCATCTTTACCGCCACGCACTTTTGCCGTAACCTCATAAGACTTCCCCTTCTCCAACTGCAATGCAGGTGTTACAAGCCAATCGTCCATTGCATGCTGCCAATGAGCATCGATACTGGCATATTGGAAATATGCCGAGTAATCCCAATCAATACCATCATCGTTCGCATCTATCTGCGTAAGTGAATCAAAATCATCCTGACTCAACAGATTATTCACATAAGGTGGTGCAATTGATGTGACCGGAGGGATTGCCGACTCATCTTCCTCTATCTTTATATCCTTTAAATACAAATTATATGAATCTGCATCAGATATCGCATGATAACCCACATAATAAGTTCCACTTTCACCCGCTACAAATGTTCCTTCTATTTCTTTCCAGTCTGATGTGTTGGTCTCCACGGCTTCTATAACCGCCATATCAAGTGCATCAGACGTATTGCCTTTGCCACATTTCACCTCAATGCGTTCCACCGGGCCATCCTTGCCCCCTTTGATTTTGGCAGAGACCTTATAGGTCTTTCCGGCTTCGAGCTGCAATCCCGGTGTCACAGCCCAGTCATTCATGGCATGCTGCCAGTGAGCCGAGATTGTTATACAGGAGTAGTAGGATGAATAATCCCAACTGATATCATCCAAATTGGCATCAATATATGTCAACTCGCCATACTTGGCCTCCGTGGTAAAGTCGTTTGCATATGGGAGTGCTGAAGCTTCCTTCCCATCGGCTTTAAATACTACCCTCTTTCCATATTCTCCTCGCGATTTTGCCAAATCCGCTATAGAGATTTTGGAGTTAGCGTCTCCCTTCTTTAGCAATTTCTCACTTAGGGAAATCCCTGTTGAAGCTAACGCGCATAAGGATAAGATGACGCATCCGGTGCTTAAAATGCGCTTGGCGTTGATTTTTTTCATGCCCTGAATGTATATCTTCGGGTTCTAAACAAATTAGCCGCAATCCATGAACCCGTGTGTGAATTGGAGCCGATTAGATTGATTAGAGATCGACACTTGCAGATGTGCAAAAAAGTGCCTCTCGTGCGCAAATATAGTAAATAATTGTAAACTCCAATAAACAAATGTTATTTTTTAATCAAAATACCACCAATATTTAAAAAATATTTAAAATACCCTCACTTTTTGGCCCGATTTAAGCCCAAGAAATAAAAAAAGGAAACGACCGACACAAACACCGAAAAATCAACCGACGCGAAGCCCCCGGGAGGGAGGAGCCTCCGGCGACGACACGAAGAAAAAACATTGGTGTCGTCGCCGGAGGCTCCTCCCTCCCGGTGGCTTCGCGACGGCTTTATAAAAAAGGC
>CAJUIJ010000060.1:0-2894 GCA_910586175.1 uncultured Muribaculaceae bacterium
ATTAAATATTAATTAATAAAATTGCGTAGCGAAATTATTAATTATTCATCATTAACTATTAATTAATAAAATCGCATCGCGAAATTATTAATTATTCATCATTAACTATTAATTAATTTGGATTGGTTAGACGCTTTGATCCTGGGCATTGTGCAGGGTCTTACTGAATATCTTCCCGTCAGTTCGAGCGGACACCTTGAGATTTTCAAGGAAATACTCGGTGTTGACCTCCCGGCCGACGACAACTTGCAGTTCAGCGTGTTGGTACATGCCGCCACCGTACTCTCTACCGTTGTGGTTTTATGGCCTATGTTCTCACGGCTTTGCAAGAGCTTCTTCACTTTCAAGCGCGGCTATGATTTCGACTATGTGTGCAAGCTGCTTATCTCTTGCATACCGGTAGGTATTGTAGGTGTATTCTTCAAGAAGCAGGTGGAGGAAATATTTGGCAGTGGCTTGATGGTCGTGGGCATATGCCTGTGCATCACAGCCTTGCTTTTGCTGTTTGCATATATCACCGATCGCCGCATGGCATGCGCCACTCCGGGCAGTGACAAGCTGCTGCCGGCCAACTCCGGACGCAACATCTCATGGTGGGACTCCATCATAATAGGATGCGCACAGGCCATAGCGGTACTTCCGGGTCTCAGCCGCTCGGGCACAACCATCGCCACCGGCATAATGCTCGGCGACAAGCGCGGCGAAGTGGCCCAATTCTCCTTCCTTATGGTTATCATACCCATCATCGGTGAGGCTCTTCTCGATGTCAAGGATATGCTCGGTGCGGATGCCGCCTCTTCTGAGGTTGGCGCCTTACCGCTCATTATCGGCTTCGCGGCAGCATTCATCGTGGGCTGCGGAGCATGCAAATGGATGATTGAGCTTGTGAAGAAAGGAAAACTGATATGGTTTGCCCTCTACTGCGTGCTGATGGGTATAATCTGCATACTTTGGTAAAATCATAAAGATGAACTTCATAGAAGGAGAGATAATCGCAATCGACAAACCATTGGGATGGACATCGTTTGATGCGGTGAAACGTGTGCGCGGAGCGATTCAGCGACGCATGGAGGTGAAGAAGTTCAAGGTGGGCCATGCCGGCACTCTCGACCCCTTGGCCACCGGCGTGCTTATAATCTGCACAGGCCGTGCCACCAAACGCATCACCGAACTGCAAAATGGCATGAAGGAATATATTGCCGACATCACATTGGGTGCCACTACACCGAGCTTCGACCTTGAGAAGGAAATTGACGCCACTTATCCATACGAGCATATCACCCGGGAACTCATCGACGAGACCATGCCGAAATTTGTGGGCCACGTAATGCAGGTGCCACCGGTTTTCTCGGCTGTAAAGGTCGATGGCAAGCGGGCTTACGCTCTCGCACGCAAGGGCAAGGATGTGGAGCTGAAGGCAAAGCCTCTCGAGATACGCGAACTCGAGGTGCTCAGCTTCGAGCCTCCGTTGCTCCGGATACGCGTGCTATGCTCCAAAGGCACCTATATCCGTGCCCTCGCCAGAGACATAGGTGTGGCCCTTAACAGCGGCGCTCACCTTTCTGCCCTAAGGCGCACAAGAGTTGGCGATATCGTTATCGACGATTGCCTCTCGCTCGACAAGGCCCTGCAGCTGATTGCCGAGGGGCCGATGGAGATATCTACTATCACTACTCAAAACAAAATTTCGAACTAAAAAAACATGAAACTGTCTCAATTTAAATTCAAACTTCCTGATGAATTAATCGCCCAATATCCTTCGCCCAACCGCGACGAATGCCGCCTGATGGTGGTGGACGCCCGCACCGGCGAGATCAGCCACCATATCTTCAAGGATGTGCTCGATTTTTTTGATGAGGGCGATGTGATGGTTTTCAATGACACCAAGGTGTTTCCGGCACGCCTTTACGGCAATAAGGAGAAGACCGGCGCCACTATCGAGGTGTTCCTGCTCCGCGAGCTAAACGAGGAGCACAAACTTTGGGATGTGCTTGTGGAACCCGCCCGCAAGATCCGTATCGGCAACAAACTCTATTTCGGAGAGGATGATTCGATGGTGGCCGAAGTGATAGACAACACCACTTCAAGAGGACGCACACTGCGATTCCTTTATGATGGTGACCATGACGAATTCAAGGAAACTCTCTACAGCTTGGGAGAGACCCCTCTGCCCGAATATATCACCCGCAAGGCTGAAGAGGATGATGCTGAGCGTTACCAGTGCATCTATGCAGCCAAGGAGGGTGCGGTGATGGCTCCTGCCGCCGGCCTGCATTTCAGCCGCGAATTGATGAAGCGGCTCGAAATCAAAGGGGTGGAACGTGGATTCCTCACTCTCCATTCAGGCCGCGGCAACTATAAGGATATCGACGTGGAAGATCTCACCAAACACCGCATGGACTCCGAGGAGATGTATGTGGAAGATGATTTGGTGGAGATTGTCAACAAGGCAAAGGATAACGGCCACCGCATATGCGCAGTAGGCACCTCGGTGATGCGTGCCCTCGAAAGCTCCGTCTGCATGAACGGCAGGCTTATGACTTACGGCGGCTGGACCAATAAGTTCATCTTCCCGCACTACGACTTCACCGTGGCAGATGCGATGATCAGCAATTTCCACCTGCCATACAGCACCATGCTCATGATGGTGGCTGCCTTCGGAGGCTACAAGCTGATCATGCAGGCCTACGAGGAGGCAGTGAAAGAGGGCTACGGCTTCGGTGCCTACGGCGATGCAATGCTGATACTGAGATAAAAGGGCCATCAGCCCAAAGCCTTATTGGACTTATTAGACTTATTAGACTTATCAGGCTTATTAGCCTTATTAGCCCTATCAGGCTTATTAGCCCTATGAGGCCCTATCAGGCCTATCAGGCCTATTAGCCTTATTAGCC
>CAJUIJ010000060.1:2994-13107 GCA_910586175.1 uncultured Muribaculaceae bacterium
CTATTAGCCCTATTAGCCCTATTAGCCCTATTAGCCCTATTAGCCCTATTAGCCCTATTAGCCCCATTAGCCAAAAAGAAAGAAAATGAAAAAACAGAATTTCTGGTCAAGAGTAAAGGACCTTTACGTCGACGGTTTCCGAAGCATGACCGTGGGCCGCTATCTCTGGGCCATAATACTTGCGAAGCTCGCAATCCTGTTTCTCGTATTCAAACTCTTTTTCTTTCCAGACCTGCTCCAGCGTGACTACGATTCCGACTCCGAACGTGCCGACGCGGTACGAACCAACCTGACAAAACGGGACTGACTCCAAGACTCCCTTTAATAAAATATCAATACTTATGCGCCCCGATTTAAACTCAAACCGGGGCGCACTTTTTACCAAACACAAGTAAATAATGCCAATATTTAAGATTTTTAACATTTTTATAACGGAAAAGTGTTAATTTTCACCTTTGAATATTTTGTTTTGAACTTCATATTGACTAACTTTGCAATGTCGATTCAGGGATTTGTGAAAATGTCTGCTTAGGCCCGTGATGATTGGCAAGGATCATCAATGGAAAATAGATAGTATATCGCATATATCGTTTCATTGACAATTTATTGTTGCATTAGTAAAGTTATGGATTAATAGTATAATTAGAATTAGGACCCACAGTTTGTCACGAAGGATTTCGAGGCATGCTGGAAAACAAAGGCGCCGTGAGGCGCCTTTGTTTTTTTAGTCATCGCCGGAGGCTTCGCGACCCCAAATCACGGGTCAATGTAAATACCCGGTTGAATTGTTAAAAAGGTTCAATGTAATTACGGTTGGTGAAATGGAACGGCGATTTCCAATCGCCACTAATGTCAAGATTTGCATGGAGTTATGGGCGATTGGAAATCGCCTTTCCAATACACCAACCGTATAGAGCCCCGCTTTAACAACTGCATTTTCACATTGATCCCAAATCCCATCGTCGCGAAGCCTCCGGGAGGGAGGAGCCTCCGGCGACGACAACAAAGTATTTTTGCGTTTTTTTCTTCCGTTTTCAAGCTAAATGAGTTAATTTTGCGTAAGTTTAAATCAATTACCCAAGGCCGCACATGGCCACAGAACTATGAAACTGTCTGCAAACCAAATAGCCGACATTCTCGGTCTCCCCTCACCCAAGCATCAGCGTGACATACGTCACCTGCTCACCGACTCGCGCTCTCTCGAATCTCCTGCCGACTCAATATTCTTCGCCATACCGACAGCCGGCAACGATGGCCACCGCTATATCTCCGAACTGTATCGCAAGGGCGTGCGCCTGTTCGTAGTCAACAAACTGCCGGCCGATGCTTCAGATATGCCGGATGCAGATTTCTTCGTCGTGTCCGACACCATCACTGCCCTGCAACGAATTGCAGCCGCCCGCCCCGGCTTCAACGGCAATGTGCTCGCCATAACCGGAAGCCGAGGTAAAACCACCCTCAAGGAGTGGATTTTCCAGCTCATGGAACCTCTATCCGACATAACCCGCTCGCCCCGCAGCTTCAACTCGCAGATAGGCGTGCCACTCTCGCTTTGGGAACTTGAGGATTCCACTCGTCTCGCCGTGATAGAAGCCGGCATTTCGCGACCCGGCGAGATGAAGGCCCTTGCCGACTGCATAGCCCCCGATACCGTAATATTCACCAACATCGGAGAAGCCCATTCCGAGGGATTTGCCGACGATAATGCCAAAGCTGAAGAAAAGGCTCTCCTCGCTGCCGGACAATCCACAAAGTGCGTGATATATTGCAAGGAGCACGACCTCATGGCCCGAGCCCTCGCCAAGGTGGCACCCGACGCAAAGGCCCTTACTTGGTCACTCACCGACCCCTCGGCCTCGCTCTTCATAACAGCCACGCCAATAGAAGGGGGCATGTCGCTGCAATATATTTATAATGGCATAACCTCGACTCTCGAAGCCCCGCTTGTAAATGTCCCTGACCTCGAAAATGCCGCCAACGCTCTCGCTTTCATGCTTCTTTCGGGCATAGACCGACAAATCATAGCCGAGCGTTTCAAACACCTGCACAAGATCGGCACACGACTCAATGTGTCGGAAGGTGTGAACGGATGCACCCTGATACACGACTCTTACACTTCCGACTTCTCGTCGCTCCGTCCGGCTCTCGACTTCTTGCGGCGCCGCAAGACTCCGCAACAGCAAGCCACTGTAATCCTGAGTGACCTGCACCACGAATCGGCCGATACCGAGGACCTCTATCACAACATAGCCTGCCTTATCGGCAATGCCGGCATAGACCGGCTCATCGGTGTAGGACCTGCCATGATGCAGCATCGCGACCTGTTCGGTCCTAACGCACTCTGCTTCCGCGACACAGCAGAACTCCTCCTCTCCCTCTCCACCTCCGACTTCTCCGATGAGGCGATTCTGCTCAAGGGTTCACCGGAATTCGATTTCGACAACATAGCACGGCTAATTGAAACCCGCACACATGAGACTGTGCTCGAGGTGAACCTCGACTCAATCGTGAGCAACTATAACTATTTCCGTCGTCACCTCCCTGTAGGCACGGGCGTGGTGTGCATGGTAAAGGCTTCGGGCTATGGCGCCGGCAGCTACGAAATAGCCAAGACGGTGCAGGATTGCGGCGCGGCATATCTCGCCGTAGCTGTGCTTGACGAGGGCATTGAACTGCGCCGCAGGGGCATAACAATGCCTATCATGGTGATGAACCCCAAGGTGATGAATTACAAGGCAATGTTTGCCAACCGGCTCGAACCGGAAATCTACTCTTTCGGTATGCTGCGCGACGTCATAAGGGAGGCCCGCAAGAATGGCATAAAGGATTACCCGATACATATCAAGCTCGACACCGGCATGCACCGTATGGGATTTATCGAGGAGGAGCTTCCCGAACTGATGGAGCTGCTCGAAAACTCTCCTGAGGTAAGAGCGAAGTCCACTTTCTCCCATCTTGCCACTGCCGACTGCCCCGACCAGAACGACTACACGGAGCTGCAGCTCGCCCGATTCCGCCGATATACCGACTATATGCAGTCGCGCTCATCTCACCCGATACTGCGCCACGTGCTAAACACCGCCGGCATATTGCGCTATGCCGACGAGCATCATTACGATATGGCACGCCTCGGCATAGGGCTATATGGTGCCAACACTCTACCGCACGACATGGAGCGTCCACTCGCCGTAGTCTCAACCCTGCGCACCACCATCTTCGCAATACGCGACTGGGAGGCCGGCGAGTCAGTGGGATATGCACGCAGGGGGCGTCTGGAGAGGCCATCCCGAATCGCCACAATTCCGATAGGATATGCCGACGGCATGAACCGCCACTTCGGCAACGGAGCTATCACGGTACGCGTAAATGGCAAGGATGCTCCCACCGTAGGCAACATCTGCATGGATGCATGCATGATCGACGTTACCGGCATTGACTGCAAGGTGGGAGACTCCGTGGAGATTTTCGGTCAGGAGGCCCCACTTCAACGACTCGCCGACGTGCTCGACACAATACCCTACGAAGTGCTGACCGCAATATCACCACGCGTAAAACGTGTATACTACCGAGAATAAAATTGGAATTTTGAATTTTGAATTTTGAATTTTGAATTCCGGACTCTCTACTTCCTTCGTCTGCACTCTTACTTCTTACCTCGTAACTCTGACTTCTTACCTCTGACTTCTTACCTCTGACCTAAAATGCGTAAGGCTCTTTTCCTTTCACACATACCGTTATATCCGGTGATCGGCGGCGACCGCATACGCCTCTCCCAGATGCTCAAGCTTCTATGTCACACTCACCACACCGATGTGATCTGCATATCACATCACCACGGCAGTGAGCGAAGCATCAAGGGGCTTATTAATGGTGTGGCCAATGAAAAATGGTTCTATGTGCCGCGATTCAAGAGATACCTCAACGCTGCCAAGACCCTGCTCAACGACCGCCCTGAGCTCGACAACCACTACTGGCACAGGCATGTGCAGCGATACATTGACTCCATAGCCGCCGACTATGACGTGATAGTGTGCGGTTCGCCGGCCATGGCCGCATATCTGCGCAATCACTCCGACAAGAATATATATCTTGACTTCACAGATTCACTAACGCTCAATTATGAGCATGCGACCAATGTGTCGCACGGTCTGAAACGCATCTGGAAACGGTTGAATGCCAAACGCATGCGAAAGTTGGAACAACGATACAGGGAGATGTTTGTCAACACTGCCTACATATCCACGCGCGACCGCGACTACATCGGCACCGACACCCGCAAGACCTGCATCGTAAAGAATTTCGTGGATATGCCGGCCGCCGCACTGACATGCAACCACAACCCTGCGGGCCGCGACATTGTATTCGTAGGCAAGATGAACTATGGCCCGAATATCGAGGCTTGCAGATATTTCGCGCTTGAGGTATTTCCCAAGGTTAAGATGGCTATACCCGATGCGCAGTTTATCATAGTCGGCACTTCCCCCACTGCAGAAGTCAGGGACTTGGCCTCTGCTTCCAATGGCATCACAGTGACCGGACGCGTAGAGAGCCCCTCAGAGTTTTACCGCAGCGCGGCCATTGTCTGCGCCCCGATGGTGTCGGGGTCCGGTCTCCAGAACAAGATTCTTGAGGCGATGGCTTACGGCTGCGCGGTGGTCACCACTCCAATCGGGGCCGGAGGCTTTACCGAAGTGCCTGATTCGTTGGCAATTTGCAATGACTCCGACACCATGGCCAACTCTTGCATCGATTTGCTTAACACCCCTGCAAGACGCGCCGCGCTCGGCAAGGATAACCGACACTTCATCGATACTCATTATTCAGAGCAAGCTGCCCTGCTACAATTTCAGAATTTCATTTGCAATAATCGAAGAGGTTGAGTATCTTTGCAAGTTGAATTACATCAGACGGAGCACAGAGTCAGTCTCTGCACTGCACCCACATCAAACAGGCCAAGATGAAAATTATAAACAAACAAGGAATACGTAAGATTGAGGAATCCACTTGCGAGAATCAACAGATAAGCTCCATCGACCTTGTGGAGCGTGCCGCCAACGCCGTGGCCTGCGAGATTATATCGAGATTTCTGCCGACTCAGCGCATTGTAGTGATTGCCGGACCCGGCAACAATGGCGCCGATGCGCTCGCAGTGGCACGCATGCTCGTGGAGCAAGGCTACAGGCGTGTGGAGATTTTCCTCTTCAATGTGACCGGCAAGCTCTCGCACGACTGCAACGAGGAGTCTAAACGTCTCCTCGCCATGGACAACATTGACTTCACCGAAATAACACGCGAGTTCAACCCGCCTTATCTCGGCGAGAATGATGTGGTGGTCGACGGCATGTTTGGCTCAGGCCTCAACAATACTCTCCAGGGGGGCTTCGTATCCGTGGCCCGTTATATCAATGAGTCAGGGGCTTTCGTAATCTCTATCGACATCCCCTCCGGCCTGTTCTGCGAATGGAACTCGCACCAGAATCTCCGCGATGTGGTCCATGCCGACCTTACTCTCGCTTTCCAGCTCCCCAGGCTATCTTTCTTCTTCGCCGAAAACCATGACGTGCTCGGCGAATGGAAACTAATAGACATCGACCTCGACCAGGCCATGATAAAGTCAGATAAGACCAACACCGGCTTCTATCTGATAGACTCACGCAATATATCCCCCTTCCTGAATCCACGCCTACCTTTCACCGGCAAGCGCGACTATGGCTCGGCCTTGATTTTCGCCGGCTCCACCGGCATGATGGGGGCTGCCGTAATGGCTTCGAGGGCCTGCATGAAGAGCGGTGCCGGTCTCGCCACCGTGCATTCCGCACACCGCGGCATGCAGATATTGCAGACTGCAGTGCCCGAAGTGATGTTCGAGCCTGACCGCAATGAGCATTTCATATCAGATATGAAGATTCACCATAAGCATCAGGCAGTGGCGGTAGGCCCCGGCATAGGCACCCAGGATATTACCATCAACGCGCTCGAACGCTTGCTCCAGAATTGCCCCTCCCCTCTCGTGCTCGACGCAGATGCCCTCAACTGCATCGCCGAGCGACCGGCCCTTCTCTCTCTCATACCACCGAAGACTGTCATTACCCCGCATGTAGGAGAGTTTGACAGGCTCTTCGGCGAACACAAGAATTCGGAGAACCGCCTGAAGACGGCTATCGAGAAGGCCCGCATGTACAATATCATAATCGTGCTCAAAGGGCATTACACCGCCGTGGTGCGCCCCACCGGTCGCGTATATATCAATTCAACCGGCAATCCGGGCATGGCCACCGCCGGCTCGGGCGATGTGCTAACCGGTATCATAACGGCGTTTCTCGCCCAGGGCTATCTGCCTGAGTATGCCGCCACCGTTGGCGTTTACGTGCACGGGCTTGCCGGAGACATGGCCGCCGAGAAACTCGGCGAATTCGGCATGACCGCTTCCGACATCTCCGACAATGTGGGCCGTGCCATACATTCCATACTCCTCTCCAAGAAATCTAAATAAAAAAACATCACAAAATCCTTGACAATGAAGACCTTCAATTCGCTGCTCGCCGTTGCCATGCTGCTCTTATCGACATTAGTACCGCCGATTGCCCTTGCCCAGAACACCCGCGTACTCACCGCCGACAAGCATAATGAGTATGGACTCGTATACTCGCTCCCCATCACTTCCGTGCGCTTCGACATAAAGGCCCGTCACACCACATTCAAGGCCGGACCTTTCTTCCAGTATGCCAAGAAGTATATCGGCACCGACAAGGTAATCAAGGAGAACTCCGAGAAGTGGGAGATACTCTCCGTAACGGCTACCCCTGTCGGCATGGCCGACCCCGACAACCAATATCTGATGCAGCTCAAACCGGGCGCGCTGACTTATCTCTGCGTGGCCAACGACGGCATGCTGCTCGCCATAAACAAGGAGGTCGATGCTCCGCAACCAAGCATGACTGAGGGAAATACCATCGAGCAGGAGGCTATTGACCCTAAAGAATATCTGCAATATGTAAATGAGGATTTCCTCGCTTCTCAGTCCTCGGCCAAGCAGGCTCAGATGCTCTCCGAAAGCCTTATGGAGGTGCGTGATTCCAAGATTTCGCTCACCCGCGGCACTGCCGAGACCATGCCTTCAGATGGACGCCAGCTCGAACTTATGCTCAACTCCCTCTCGCATCAGGAAGCGGCAATGACGGCTGCATTCATCGGCACTACCGAGGTGGAGTCAGTGACCCGCTCTTTCACTTTCACCCCCGACGAGGAGGGAAAGTCCACCCTTTTCAGGCTATCTGATTTCGCCGGCTTCGTAGACTCCGACGACTATTCAGGCGAACCTGTATATATCAATGTCAAAGTGACAGCCAAGGGAGAACTCCCCGTTGACTCCAAGGGGGAGGAGAAGAAGTTTCCTAAAGATGGCGTGGCCTATGTGATTCCCGGAACTGCCAACATATCTCTCACCTGCGGCGGTCGCACGCTGTGGCAGGGCGACGTGGAGTGCTCACAGTTCGGAACTGTGTTCGGCCTTCAGCCCTCAATCTTCAGCGACCGCAAGGCTCGCTCTTTTGCCACTTTCAATCCCGCCACGGGAGCGCTGATGCAAATCGGAGAACTGAACGATGGAGAATAGCCTGACACTCTCGCAGTTCCAGCAACTGCTCGGCAATGCCATCCGCACAGCACATGGCTTGCAAAATGTGTGGGTGCAAGCAGAATTCAGCGACCTGCGCTTCAACGGCGGACATTGCTACATGGAGCTGATTGAGAAGGATGCCGCAGGCACCACCCGTGCCAAAATCAGGGCAATGATATGGGCCGGCACCCTCGCCATGATTCGTCGTAAGTTTTTCGACGCCACGGGGCGTGACATAGCCTCCGGCCTAAAGGTGCTCGTGCGCGGCTCCGCCTCGCATCATAATCTCTACGGCCTCTCTTTCACCATATCCGACATAGACCCCTCCTACACGCTCGGCGATATGGAGCGACTCAGACGCGAGATTCTTGAACGTCTCACTCGTGAGGGTGTAATAAATTTCAACAAGTCGCTACCCGTACCATACACTCCCCAGCGCATTGCCGTAATCTCTGCCGAGGGTGCCGCCGGTTATGGCGACTTCATCAACCAGATTCATAACAATCCTGACGGATTTGCCATTTATCCGGTGCTATTTCCGGCTGTGCTTCAAGGTGAACGCACCGCTCCTTCGGTCATCGCCGCCCTCGACATGGTGGAGCAGACGCCGTTCGACTGGGATGCTGTGGTTATAATACGTGGCGGAGGTGCCACCACCGACCTCAATGGCTTTGACAATTATGAGCTGGCAAGAAGGGTGGCCACTTTCCCTCTACCTGTAATTGTAGGCATAGGTCACGAACGTGACCGCACCGTACTCGACGAAATTGCCTGCATCCGCTGCAAGACCCCGACTGCCGTGGCAGCTTGGATTGTCGACTCGCTGCGCAATGCCAATGCACATACCACAGAAATTGTGCGTCGCATAGCGGCTTTCGGAGCCAACGCACTTAAGGGTGAGCATATCAGGTTGACCAACCTCTCGCAGCAAATTCCGGCATCTGCACGCAACGTAGTGCTTCGCAACAATATGCGTATCGACAGGCTCGGCAACTCGATACCGAATATTATAAAGAACAGGCTGACAAGACATCAACTCACTCTGAACTCGCTGCAATCGCGCATCGAGAATGCAGGTAAGTCGGCCATCCGCACCCAGCAGCTGAGACTCCAACGGCTCTCAGATATGCTGAGGCTCCTGAGCCCCCAAAACACCCTGCAACGCGGCTACTCCATAACCCGTTGCAACGGCAAGGCTGTCCGCTCAGCCGCACAGCTCTCCGCAGGCGATACCCTCGTGACAATCCTGCCTGACGGCTCTGTGAAATCAACAATCACCGAATCAGAAATATAATTTCATATGAACAACAAACCGGAAAAATATAGCGAGGCTGTGGCCGAACTCGAAGCCATACTCCGCAAGATGGAGTCTGACCAGTGCGACATAGACTCTCTCTCAAATTATACGACTCGCGCACTCGAACTCCTGAAGTTCTGCAAGGAGCGTCTATTCAAAATCGACTCCGAGGTGGAGAAGTGCCTACAGGCCCTTCAGGATTCCCTCGCAAATTAGAGTCCCTGTCTTAACCATGTAACTCATCAATCACTATGAAAATCGAAAAAAGGAGTGTCAAGTCTTCAGCAGGAGACATCACCATCTATAAGATTATCAACAGCCATGGCGCATGGGTGGAGCTTTCTTCTCTCGGTGCAGGCATATTGGGCGCAGGTGTGCCTGACAAGGATGGAAAAATCGAGAATGTGGCTCTCGCTTATGCCGACCCGGCTGACTATATGGCCGACGGCCCTTGCCTCGGCAAGTGTCCGGGCAGATATGCCAACCGCATAGCCAGCGGAAATCTCACTGTTGACGGCAAGACTTACCAACTCGCCGTCAACAACGGCCCAAACCATCTGCATGGTGGCCCCGACGGTTTTCAGAACAAGCTCTGGGACTCTCTCGAGACTCCCGACGGCGTGGAGTTCTCTTACCGCTCGGCAGATGGCGAGGAGAATTATCCGGGCAATCTTGCTGTCAAGGCTATCTATGGCTGGAGCGATGACAACACACTGACATTGCGTTTCGAGGCTGAGTCTGATGCCGACACGGTGGTCAACCTTACCAATCACGCATACTGGAACCTGCGTGGTGCAGACTCCGGCTCCATCCTCGACCACGAACTGCGCCTGCGCGCCGCCAAGTGGCTCCCCACCGACTCCACGCTTATCCCCTCGGGTGAGCTGCGCGACGTGGCCGGATCACCGATGGACTTCCGCGAGGTCAAGACTGTGGGCCGCGACATCAAGGCTGACTTCGATGCCCTCCGATATGGCAAAGGCTATGACAATTGCTGGGCTATCGACGATTGGAAGCCGGGCAAGATGAGCGAAGAGGCAGTGGTGCTTCGCGACCCGGTGTCGGGCCGCAAACTCACCGTGGACTCTGACCAGCCCGGCGTGCAGATATACTCCGGCAACTGGCTCGCCGGCTCACCGCTCAACCACTCCGGCCGCCCCTACGAAGACTACGAGGGTGTGGCGATAGAGATGCAAGG
>CAJUIJ010000061.1 GCA_910586175.1 uncultured Muribaculaceae bacterium
TACACCAATCAGCGCCATTAGCCCTATTAGGCTTATTAGCCCTATCACCCCTATTAGCCCTATCAGCCCTATCACACCTTTTACCAATTAATGATTTTTAACACACATATCTACCTTACTATCAGAATTATATCAATTTTCACAATTTACTTCTATCCTTACTCTCATTTGACATATTAATAAGGAGTATGTAATTTTGCATCACAGATTCGAACAAATAGAAAAACTTAATAATCTAACATCTAAACAATGAAAAAAACTCAAACCAAAAGTCTGTTGGCTCTGCTGACCATGCTACTCGCCGGTACTCTCGGCGCTTGGGCAGACATCGACGTGCAGGGCCTCGTCACGGATTCGTCTGGTGAACCGCTCATCGGTGTCACTGTAGTGGAAAAGGGTACCACCCATGGTGCATCTACCGACATAGACGGTAAGTTCAATCTAAAAGTGGCCGACAACGCTGTAATAAAATTCAGCTATGTGGGCTACGAACCTCAGGAGCAGAAAGCCGCTCCCTCCATGAATGTCATAATGAAAGAGAGTGCCAACACACTCGACGAGGTGGTGGCTATCGGTTATGGCACCCAGAAGAAGAGCGTCGTGACCGCTGCCATATCTAAGGTGGGTCAGGAACAGCTCGACCTCGCCGCTCCTGTGCGTGTCGACGATGCCCTCAAGGGCCTCGCATCCGGTGTGACAGTAACCTCAGGTTCAGGTCAGCCCGGTGCAGCTCCCAAGGTGCGCATCCGCGGTATAGGCACCATCAACAATTCCGACCCTCTCTACATAGTCGACGGAATGCCTATCGACGGTGGCATTGACTTCCTCAACCCCTCTGACATACAGAGCATCGAGGTGCTCAAGGATGCCGCCTCCGGTGCTGTGTATGGTGCCCGTGCCGCCAACGGCGTCGTGCTCGTCACCACCAAGAAGGGCTCCGAAGGCCGCGTCAAGGTGGTCTACGACTTCAGCTACGGCTGGCAGAGCGTGGCCAAGAAGCGCAAGGTGCTCAATGCAAGCCAATATGCAATGATGATGAACGAGGGTGCCCTCAACGCAGGCCTCGCGCCTCTATATGCCGACCCCGCAAGCTATGGCAAAGGCACTGACTGGCAAGATGTCGTCTTCAACAACAACGCCCCCGTGATGAGCCACAACCTCGCAGTGAGCGGCGGTTCAAACCGCGTGAACTACATGCTCTCTGCCGGTTACTATGACCAGGAAGGTATCGTGGGCGGTAACTTCGGACGTTCCGACTACCAGCGTTTCTCGCTCCGCTCCAACCTCCAGGCTGTGCTGATGGACAAGGTGAACGAACGCACCTGGCTCAACAAACTCACTCTCCAGACCAATCTCGCATACACCCGCATCAAGAGCCGTGGCATAGAGGCTAACTCAACATGGGGTTCTCCCCTCGGCTCAGCCCTCGCCATGTCGCCTATTCTCACCCCCTATCTCGAACCCGGAAGCCCGGAGGAGCAGCAGCAGCTCTCCTATCTCAGCGGCCAGTCAGCCTACGTGCCCATGTATGGCAAGGATGGACGCCTCGTGATGGTCCCCACCGCTTTCGGCAACTATCAGGAGATGAGCAACCCGATTGCCAACCTCTCACTCCCCGGCCAGAAAAACTGGAGCCACAAGTTCGTGGGTAACTTCATCGCCGAACTCGGCATCTGGGACAACCTCAAATATCGTGTAAGCTATGGCGCAGACCTCAGCTTCTTCGGCTGGGACGCATGGAACCCCATCTACTACCTCCGCGACGGCCAGGCAGTTGACCGCTCAAGTGCAAGCTCGCAGAGCGAACGCAGCCTCGTATGGCAGGTAGAAAACCTCCTCTCTTACGACAAGACTATCGGCGACCACTCATTCAGCGTAATTCTCGGCCAGTCGGCCAAGGAGAACAGCGGCTATTACCTCGGTGCCTCACGCAATAACCTCATCAGCTACGACCGTCCATATATCGACGCATCTACCGGTCTCGCCGCCGACGGCGACATGGGCGCCTGGGGTGCCCCATATGCCAAGGCAACACTCGCCTCTTACTTCGCCCGCGCAAGCTACGACTTCGACGCACGCTACATGATTCAGGCCACTATACGCCGCGACGGTTCAAGCCGATTCGGTTCCAACAACCACTGGGCCACTTTCCCCTCCGTATCGGTAGGTTGGAACATTATGAACGAGAAATTCATGGAACCCGCTGCAAGCTGGCTCAACAACCTCAAGGTGCGTGCAAGCTGGGGTAAGAATGGTAACGAAGCAATCGGCAACTTCCAGTATATCGCTCTCGTGGCCAACGGCAACAACTATATATTCGGAACTCCCGGCCAGATTACCGTCGGCTCCAAACCCACCCAGCTCGCCAACCCCGACCTCAAATGGGAGGAGTCAAAGCAGACTGACGTAGGTCTCGACCTCGGTTTCCTCAACAACCGCTTCACATTCACATTCGACTGGTTCCTCAAGGACACCGACGGCATGCTGATGTATATGTCTCTGCCGCAATATGTGGGCGAGGCAATCCCCTTCGGCAACGTAGGCTCAATGCGCAACTGGGGTCTTGAATTCGACTTCGCATACCGCCAGGTCATCGCCGACCAGCTCACTCTCCATGTAGGTCTCAACGCCTCTTACCTCCGCAACAAGCTCCTGTCATATGGCAACGAACAGGGTTGGGCCAACCTCGACTCCTTCCAGGGTGTAGGTTCTATCACACGTGCCCAGAACGGCATGCCTTTCCCCTACTTCTACGGTTATAAGACTGACGGCATAATCCAGAACCTCGAGGAGGCTGCCGCCTACAACGCCAAGTATGGCACTTCTCTCGTGCCCGGTGACGTGCGCTTCAAGGATATCGACAACAATGGCGAAATCAACGAAGATGACCGCACCTGCATCGGCAACGGCAACCCGCGCTGGACTTACGGTGCCACCATATCTGCCGAATGGAAAGGCATTGACCTCGGCATATTCATACAGGGTGTGGCAGGCAACAAGATTTTCGACGCTACGCGCCGTGTGGATGCACGCTCCACAAACCTCCCCTCCTGGATGCTCGACCGCTGGACCGGCGAGGGCACTACAAACTCTCAGCCAAGATATGTGCAGGGCGACGGCTGGAACTGGCAAAGCTCTGACCTCTACGTGTATGACGGCTCTTTCTGCCGAATCAAGAATATCACTCTCGGCTACACGCTCCCCAACAAGTGGACCCGCGTGATCGGTGTGCAGAAGTTCCGCGCTTTCGTATCTGTCGAAAACCTCCACACTTTCACCAAGTATCACGGCTTCGACCCAGAAATCTCTTCAGGTGGCACCTCTCTCGGTGTTGACTACGGCGTTTACCCGCAGGCACGCACCTGGACTGTCGGTTTCAACCTCGAATTCTAACCGATACCCGCAATAGGGACACGCACATTATAAAAAGTGCTTATATATATTATCTTAACATTCATTGAATATATCATGAAATCTTCATATAAATTACTCGGAATCGCCCTCGCCGCAATGGCCCTTACATCTTGCGGCGACGACTTCCTCACCGTAGAGTCGCCTACCCAGGTGCCCCACGAAGAATATTACAAGACCATGCCTCACATCGAGGAGGCCGTTGTCGCTGCTTACGACCCTCTCCAATGGACTGACTGGAGCAACGACAATTACGAACCCTACCTTTTGATGTCTGACATTATGGCCGACGACCTCTGGGTCGGTGGTGCCGACAAGAACGATAACCAGAACTGGCACCTCATGTTCAACTATGAAGCCTCTCCTCTCAAGGTTATCAAATCTATCTGGATCGATGGCTTCAGCGGCATAAAACGCTGCAATGACGTGCTCGGATATCTCAAGGTAGAGGATATAGAGGGTGCTACCGACGAACGAATCGCCGCAGCCAAGGCTCAGGTGCTCGTGCTCCGCGCTTTCTATGCCAACTGGCTCTGGAAGTTCTACGGCAATGTGCCTTACTACTCGGAAAACCTCACAGCTCCCTACATCTCCAAGCAGATTAGCGCCGACGAGCTTTACGGTTTCATGGTAGCCGACATCGAGGAGGCCCTCAACATCAAAGCTCTCCCCTGGAAGGCTGATGCCGCATCTTACGGCCGTGTCACAACCCCTATGGCCTACATGCTGTATACCGAGATTGTGATGTACCAGAACGACACCGAACGCTACAAGAAGGCACTCGGCTTCATGGAGGAAATCATCGCATCGCCCGACTACACCCTCAACCCCGACTATGCCGCAATCTTCGAGGAGCCGGGCGAATGGTGCTCTGAGTCGATTTTCGAAATCAACTATATCTCAGAGAACGCAAGCCGCGACTGGGGTGCCCCGCTTCTCGCCGGTGGCACTGTGCTCCCCACACTCATCAGCCCCAACAACTGGCCCAGCGGTCAGGATGGCCACAACACCGGCTGGGGTTTCTGCCCGGTGCGCAAGTCCACCTATGAGATGTTCTCTGCCGACGACACCCGCCGCGACGCAACCTGCTGGGATGTACGCGCTTTCGACGGCACATACAACAAACGCTACCAGGATGAGGGCTTCTTCCTCCAGAAATATAGCGCACGCGCCGACGGCAATGCCGGACAGGTAGCCTCGGGCGAACTCAACTACAATAACAACTGGCGCATATACCGCTACTCCGAGACTCTCCTCAACGCCGCCGAACTTATCGTCAACACCGGTGGCGACGTGGCCAAGGCACACCGTTATCTCAACGACGTGCGCCACCGCGCAGGACTCCAGATCGAGAAGCAACCCACCATCGACAACATCATCGATGAGCGCCGTCTCGAGTTCGTGGGCGAAGGCAAACGCTACTGGGACCTCATACGCACCGGTAAGGCCGCAGCCACACTTACTCCCGACGAGTACGGATACCGCACCAACACTTGGTCGCCCAACAAGAAGTACCTGCCGATACCGCAGAGCGAAATCGACAAGTCTAACGGAACACTAACCCAAAACCCTTATTAATCTGTTATCATGACACCTAATATAAAACATATATTGATTGCACTCCTGGCAACTGCCGCACCCATGGCATTGACCTCATGCTCCGAAGATGACTATTACAATGTAGACATCAATGCGGTGCCCGAAGCTGCGAACTATCAGGACAATGTAGTCATCACCGTAGACCAGGAAACCAACAACGCCACCTTCACCTTCACCGGCAAGGGCGTATATCCCGTATGGATCCAGGATGGCTCCACCTACAGCACCACACCCTCTTTCACCAAGTATTTCCGCAAGGCCGGCGACTATACCATAGAGTGCAAGGTCGGCAACGGCAACGGCGTGAGCCAGGGCACAATCACCAAGACTTTCCATATCGACAAGACCCGCATGACCGGATTTGCCGGATATGACTACGACAGCGACTTCAACCTCTGGACCAAGCAGGCCCATGATCCCGCCGATGTGTCGTTCTATTACGCTCCAGGCTGGGCGCAGCAGGCTGACCCCGCTTTCACGTTCAACGGCTCAGAGCTGAAACTGACGCTCCCCAACGCCACCACTGAGCAATGGCAGGCCCAGATGCATGTGCAGTCGCACATATCCGTGCCCGCAGGCGAACTCTTCGATGGCTCGATTATCGTGACTTCAAACGTTGATATCGCCAACGTCACTTGTAAGATTCACCCCGACGGCGATGATGTCAATGCATTCTATCCCTCCGAATTCGGCAACAAGAACTCCGAAAAGAGCATCGCAGTCAATGCAGGTGAGCCTAAGGCTTTCTTCTTCCACGACCTCCCGGCTGCTGTCGATATGAACAATATCGTGTGGACGTTCGACTTCGGCGGTTGCCCCGACAATACCGAAATCATAATCGAGAACTTTGTGCTCAAGAAGAGCAGCGACAACGACGGTACAATCATTCCTGATGCTCCCACAGTTGACGAACCCAACTGGGTGGCATGGGACAGCGCCGACAACCTCTTCTTCGGCCAGACCATCACACCGAGCTTCTACTATGCTCCGGGCTGGGCACAGATTGCTGACCCCGGCTTCAAGGACAATGGTGACGGCAGCTATTCCATCACCTTGCCCGAGGCTACTTCCGACCGCTGGCAGGCTCAGGTGGCCCTCAACACCGCCATCGCAATACCCGATGCTGACAAGGAATATGACTTCTGCTGCACAGTTGAAATCAACAACACCATGAATGTCATGTACAAGCTCGTGCAGACCGACGAGGGTGAAACCAAACATGACGGCAATTTCTTCTTCGCCGACGAGGAGGAAACAAGCGGTGTCAAGAAGTTCTGGCGCACCAAGGTCAAACCGGCAGAAGGCCCGATGCACGCCGTGACCCTCTTCCTCGACTTCGGCGGTTGCCCCGCCGGCACTGAGGTGACTGTAAGCAAGATTATCCTTCAGGAACATCACGACTAAATATTAACCCTTGATGTATTGGCAAAACGACATGATGTCATAAAGTCAAAATGACCAAATGACATCATGTCAAAATGACAAACTGTCAAAATGACAAACTGTAATGATACCAATACATCAACAAGAATCTCTAAGATATGAATCTCAGAAAGTTAATGTGCCTATCAACCATATTGTTTTTCTTCTCGACCGTCTTGGCCGCTTGCAGCGACAATGGCGACAAGAAGAGCGACGAACCCTCAGGCTCGCTGACACTTTCTACCGAAATACTTAACTTCGACAGTGACGGTGGCTCTGCCTCCGTCACTGTTGAGGCCTCTCGCGAGTGGGATGCCTCTTGCGATGCTGCATGGGTCAAAATATCCAAGTCAGGAACCCTCGACCGCTCGGGCCGAATTGATGTGACGGTGCAGGAAAACACCACCACCTCACCCCGCAATGCCCGGCTCACTATCCTCTCCGGCTCCGTCCGAGCGAATGTAAGCATATCGCAAGCCGCTAAAACCCCTGAACCCGTAGACCCCTCTATCGATGTGCCCGAAGGCTATTCGCTCGTGTGGCATGATGAGTTCGACGGCGATGCCCTCGACTCCAAGCACTGGAGACATGAGGTGAAATCTGCCGGCTGGGTCAACAACGAGCTCCAGAATTATGTCAGCTCCCCCATCGACGGCAATCCCGTGACCGAGGTAAGCGACGGCTCGCTCAAGATCAACTGCTTCAAGGCTAAAAACGGCAAGATTTATTCAGGCCGTATATATGCCCATGTCAACGAGGGCTGGAAATATGGCATTATGGAGGCACGCATAAAGCTCCCGAAAGGTCGCGGCACTTGGCCCGCTTTCTGGATGATGCCTGTCAACAACGACTTCAGCACCAACCCCTGGCCCCGCTGCGGCGAAATCGACATCATGGAAGAGGTGGGCTATCACCCCAACTACACCTCCTCATCCATTCACTGCGAGTCTTACAACCATGTCATCGGCACTCAGAAGACTGCCGAACGGTATACAGCCGGAGCCGAAGATGACTTCCATGTGTACCGGCTCGAATGGACAGCCGACTACATCCGCACTTATGTAGACGGAAACCAGCTCCTATATTTCCCTAACGATAAGGCCAATAAGGTGCAGACATGGCCTTTCGACAAACCTTTCTACATAATACTGAATCTCGCCTGGGGTGGCGACTGGGGCGGAAACCAAGGCACAGACGAGTCCAAACTCCCCGCCACACTCCAAGTGGACTACGTGAGAGTCTTCCAGAACAACCTAGTCAGCCCTGATTAAAAATACTGCCTGAACAAAAACATGAAAAAACTTTGTATCATTGCTTTCTCCGTGCTCGCTTCCGCGGTCGCCATTTCAGCCTCCGACACGATGCCGGTTTATCTCGATCCCTCTAAATCTATCGATGAGCGTGTCGAAGATGCCCTCGCGCGTCTCAACACTCAAGAGAAAATCGATATCATACATGCCCAGTCCAAGTTCTGCTCCAAGGGGGTGGCAAGGCTCGGCATACCGGAACTATGGACCACCGACGGCCCGCATGGCATACGCCCCGAAGTGCTCTGGGACGAATGGGAGCAGGCCGGCTGGACCAACGACAGCTGCGTGGCTTTCCCCGCCCTCACCTGCCTTGCCGCCACCTGGGACCCTGAACTATCTCTCCTCTATGGCAAATCGCTCGGTGAGGAAGCTCGCTTCCGCGGCAAGGATGTAGTGCTCGGACCCGGGGTCAACATATACCGCACCCCCCTGAATGGCCGCAATTTCGAATACATGGGTGAGGATCCTTATCTTGCCTCCCGTATGGTTGTGCCTTATGTAAAGGGACTACAGAGTCTCGGTGTAGCCGCTTGCGTGAAGCATTTCGCACTTAACAACAACGAGCTTAACCGCCACACCACCAATGTGATAGTTGACGACCGCGCTCTCTATGAGATTTATCTGCCGGCATTCAAGGCTGCCGTGCAGCAGGGTGATGCCTGGTCTATCATGGCAGGTTACAATCTCTATGACAGCCAGCACCTCTGCCATAACGCCCGTATCCTCAACGACATCCTCAAGAAGGAATGGAACTATAAGGGCGCAGTGGTTAGTGACTGGGGTGGAGCACACGACACTATGGAAGCTATCACCAACGGTCTCGACCTCGAGTTCGGCAGCTGGACCAACGGTCTCTATGCCGGTGCCAGCAATGCCTACGACAACTATTATCTGGCTCTCCCTTATCTTGATCTCATAAAGCAGGGTAAGGTCGGCACCGACGAACTCGACGACAAGGCCCGCCGTGTGCTCCGCTTGATTATGCTCACCGCTATGGATAATTGCAAGGGTAACGGCTCGATGTGCAGCAAGGAGCATTACGATGCAGCCCGCCGCATCGGCCACGACGGCATTGTGCTGCTGCGCAACGAAAACTATCTTCTCCCTATCGCAAAACCCTCTGCCCGGATTCTCGTCGTGGGCGAGAATGCCATTAAGATGATGACTGTGGGTGGCGGCAGCAGCTCGCTCAAGGTGCAGCGTGAGGTCTCACCACTCGATGGCATTCGCTCCGCCGCAAGCTCGCTCGGCATGTCGGTCGATTATGCACGCGGCTATGTGGGCGACATTACCGGCGAATACAATGGTGTGGTCACCGGTCAGGACCTGACCGACAGCCGCTCTGCCGCTGAGCTGATTGCAGAGGCGAAGACCAAGGCTGCACAGGCCGACTATGTGATATTTGTAGGGGGTCTCAACAAGAGTGCTGGCCAGGACTGCGAGGATAGCGACCGCGCTTCTCTCTCACTCCCTTATGACCAGGACAACGTCATCATGGCCCTCGCAGAGGCCAACTCCAACCTGATTGTGGTCAATGTGAGCGGTAACGCTGTGGCGATGCCTTGGGTCAAGAAGGCCCCGGCTATTCTTCAGGCATGGTTTCTTGGCTCTGAAGCCGGCAACTCTATCGCCGATGTAATCTTCGGCCATGTGAACCCTTCAGGCAAGCTGCCATTCTCTTTCCCGGTAAAGCTGACCGACAACGCTGCTCACCATCTCAATGCTTATCCGGGCACCAAGCGTGCTGACTCGGAAATCGTTGACCTCGAATATAAGGAGGGAATCCTCGTGGGTTACCGTTGGCACGACACCAAGAAAATCAAACCTCTGTTCGCTTTCGGACATGGCCTGAGCTACACCGATTTTGAATTCGGCAAACTTTCGGCCGACAACTCCGTGATGACAGCCGACGGCACTATCACTTTCACCATACCTGTAACCAATACAGGCAAGATGGCAGGCGCCGAAGTGGTGCAACTTTACATCTCTGACCCCAAATGCTCCGTGATGCGTCCCGCCAAGGAACTCAAGGCTTTCGACAAGGTATGGCTCGAACCCGGGGAAACCAAAAATGTCACTCTCTCTATCGACCGTGACGCCCTCTCCTATTTCGATGCCGACAAGCATGAGTGGGTGGCCGAACCGGGCGACTTCATAGCTTCTGTCGGCTCAGCTTCCGACAATATCAAATCAACGCTCAAATTCAAACTCAAATGAGAAAACCGGCAATATCCCTATCTCTCCTCTCTATCGCCCTCCTCGCTGCATCTCCGGTGGCCATGGCCGCACGCAAGGCTAAGGCCCCGCAGCAGCAAGTCCCTATGGAGCAGTTCATCTCCGACCTCATGTCTCGAATGACTCTCGAAGAGAAGCTCGGCCAGCTCAACCTGCCTCCGAGCGACGACATAGTGACCGGCTCCACAATCAACAGCAACATCGGGGCCGCTGTGGCAGCAGGCCAGGTGGGTGGCACTTTCAACATCAAGGGTGCCGAAAAAATCCGCGAGCTCCAGAAGGTGGCCGTGGAGAAGTCAAGACTCGGCATTCCTCTGCTCCTCGGCATGGATGTGATACATGGCTATGAGACGGTATTCCCGATTCCTCTCGCCCTCTCCTGCACTTGGGATATGGAGGCTGTGGAGAAATCGGCACGTATCGCCGCTGACGAAATGACTGCCGCAGGCGTCAATTGGACCTTCAGCCCGATGGTCGATATCAGCCGTGACCCGCGCTGGGGACGAGTTTCAGAAGGTGGAGGCGAAGACCCTTATCTCGGCTCCAAGATTGCCGAGGCCATGGTGCGCGGTTATCAGGGCGACGACCTTAAGGATGCCCGCACGGTGCTCGCCTGCGTGAAGCATTTCGCACTATATGGTGCCTCCGAGGCCGGTCGCGATTACAACACCGTAGACATGAGCCACCAGCGCATGTACAACGAATACCTGCCTCCCTACAAGGCTGCTGCCGATGCCGGTGCAGCATCTTTCATGTCGAGCTTCAACCTCGTAGACGGCAAACATGCCACCGCCAACAAGTGGCTCCTCACTGATGTGCTCCGCGACCAGTGGAATTTCCCGGGCTTTGTCGTCACCGACTATGCATCTATCGCTGAGATGCCGGTGCACGGTTTCGGCGACCTGAAGCAAAGCTCTGCCGAGGCTCTGGCCGCAGGCACCGACATGGATATGTGCGCTTTCGGCTTTATCGGCACTCTCAAGCAGAGCCTCGAGGATGGGTCTGTCACTATGGACCAGATCGACACCGCCGTGCGCCGTATTCTCGAAGCCAAATATAAGTTGGGACTCTTCGAGGACCCTTACCGCTATAACGATGTGGCTCGCGAAAAAACCGATATTTACACCGCCGCCAACCGTGCAGAGGCCCGACGCATAGCCACCGAGTCGTTCGTGCTGCTCAAGAACGAAGGCAAGCTTCTCCCCCTCGCCAAGAAGGGTAAAGTGGCTCTCATCGGCCCTATGAGCAACAGCGCCGTGAATATGCCCGGCACATGGAGTGTGGCCGCCGACGCCAAGAAGTACAAGAGCCTGCGCCAAGGCTTCGAGGATGCCCTCAAGGGTAAAGCCGACTTGCTCTGGGCCAAGGGCTCAAACCTTTATGAAGACCCGGCTCTTGAAGCTGCATGCGAGGTGTTCGGTCACGACATGCGTGACCCGCGTTCTGAGCAGGAACTCCTCGACGAGGCACTTAAGGTAGCCGCCGAAGCCGACGTGATTGTGGCTGCCCTCGGCGAGGCTTCAGAGTCGAGTGGCGAGTCTTCCTCCAAGACCGACCTCTCGCTTCCCGACACCCAGCTCCGTCTGCTCAAAGCCCTGTTGGCAACCGGCAAACCGGTCGTGATGCTCAATTTCGCCGGTCGCCCCACCGTGATGACATGGGAGTCGCAGAATGTTCCGGCCATACTGAATGTATGGTTCGGTGGCTCGGAAGCTGCCGATGCAATTGCCGACGTAGTGTTTGGTGATGTCAACCCGAGCGGCAAACTCTCCATGACTATGCCGACATGCGTAGGTCAGATTCCGATCTACTACAACCACCTCAACACCGGCCGTCCCAAAGACCCCAATAACCCGGCTTTCCAGAAATATATGTCCAACTATATCGATGCCCCCAACGAACCGTTATACCCCTTTGGCTACGGTCTGAGCTACACCGATTTCAGCTATGGCGACATGACGCTCAGCAGCGATATCCTCACTTCTGAGGGGGAGATAGTGGCAAGTATACCGGTGACCAACACAGGCGACCGCGAAGGAGCTGAAGTGGTGCAATTCTACATCCGCGACCGCGTAGGCTCAATAGCCCGTCCGGTCAAGGAGCTCAAACACTTCGAACGCATCAACCTCCGTCCGGGCGAAACAAGAACCGTGACCTTCCGCATTTCACCCGATGACCTGAAATTTTACAACTACGACCTCGAATATGTGGTAGAACCAGGCATATTTGAGGTAATGGCCGGTCCCAACAGCGCCAACCTCAAAGTCAAAACCTTCACCATGAAGTGACAATAAAACAGCGCCAAGAGCCGACCAAAAGGGTGTATCATAAATTTATGATACACCCTAACTTTTATGGAAAGGCGATTTCCAAATCGCCACAAAATGGAAAGGCTATCCCCACAACACCACCAGTGCACTTTACATTTAGTGGTGATGTGGAAATCACCGTTCCATAATACCTAAACCTTATTTCTGCCGTTATAAAACTATGAAAACGATACAAAGACCCACAACAACAGCTCAAACCGTGGTAAGCGATGCCCTGGCAGCAGCGGCTGCCGAAGCACGCCCGCCGCGCATACTCTTCGTCTGCCTCGGCAACATATGCCGAAGCCCCGCAGCCCAAGGCATAACAGAGGCTATCGCGCGCGAACTGAAAGTGCAGGTAGAATGCGACTCAGCAGGCTTCTACGGAGGCCACGCCGGCGACCTTCCCGACCCGCGAATGCGTGAGGCCGCCTGGCAACGAGGCTACCGCCTCGACCACCGTTCCCGCAAGATAAGGGCCATCGACCTCGACTACTTCGACATAGTGATAGGCATGGACGACCGCAATATGGACGACCTCGAACGTCTTGCCGACACCGACTACCGCGCCGCAAAACTCGTCCGCATGACCAACTTCGCAGCCGCCCACCCCACCTACGACTCAGTGCCCGACCCCTACTACGAAGGAGCAGCAGGCTTCCAATTGGTCCTGAACCTGCTCGAAGACGCCTGCCGCCAACTCCTACTTCTAATCAGGAATTAGGAAAGAGGAATTAAGAATTAGCTTCGCGCTGTCAAACCAAGCTGCATCGCGAACTGGGAGGGAGGAGGCTCCGCCGACGACAATAAGCTGCAT
>CAJUIJ010000062.1 GCA_910586175.1 uncultured Muribaculaceae bacterium
TCAAGCGATTTAAAATCCACTACGAATCATTTATATAAAAACGAATATACTCACTGAATATTATTTAATATGGGAGTAGAGACTGAACGTAAATATTTGGTCAAGAATAATGGATACCGCAGCTTGGCCAAGGAAAGTCACACAATCAAGCAGGGTTATCTGCAAAGAGAGCCGGAGCGCACCGTAAGGATTCGTACAAAAGATGACCATGGCTATATCACTGTCAAAGGGAAGACTACCGGATGCTCGCGCCTGGAGTTTGAATACGAGATACCATATAAAGATGCGCTTCAGATGCTCGCGCTCTGCGCAGGTCGTATCATTGAGAAGAGAAGATATATAGTGGAGTATGCAGGAATGCTCTGGGAGATAGATGAATTTGAGGGAGACCTCTCCCCTCTTGTCGTGGCTGAAATAGAGTTGCCGACACCCGACTACCACTACACACTCCCTGACTTCATAGGAGAGGAAGTTACCGGCGATACCAAATACTACAACTCTAACTTATAGATATTAATAATTAAGGTTTCGCAAGTAGAACTTGCGAAACCTTAATTATTAACTGCTCGAATGTATTGAATTGAAAACTAATAAATAGCCGGATAAGTCCTTTAGAGTTCGGCGGTTTCCACTTCCGACTCCTCGATTTCCTTCTTTTGAGCAGGGGTATCGGTTATGTTGGGAAGTTCGAGGCCGAGGTGTTTCTTCTTGTCTACACCTATCAGCACGAAGCCGAGCACGAGGGCTGCTACGCCGAGGCATGCGAGCATCACGAGCGGAGCGGTGTAGTTGTAACTTACGGCTGCTTCATCGGGGGTAAGTGTGCCGTTGGCGAGTCCGGCGGTGATTTCAGGATTAGTCTTGTCAAGAATCTTACCGATAAGCATCGGGAAAAGCCACAGACCTATGTTCTGAATCCAGAAGATAAGAGCGTATGCCGAACCGATAATCTTTGCGTCGACGAGCTTAGGCACACTTGGCCACAATGATGCCGGCACAAGAGAGAAAGAAGCACCAAGCACAAGGATGGTTACATATGCCACTATCACACCACCTACAGGACTGTCCTTAAACATGGGGAGGATGAATGCAAAGGTAAGGTGGCAGATGATAAGGAGCAGAGAACCGAGCACAAGCATCGAGGCAGCTTTACCTTTGTAGTCTACAAAATTACCAAGAATCGGAGTGATACCCACAGCGAGGAGAGGGAAAACAGCGAAAATAGCAGAAGCCGATTGACGCATATATCCCATGTAGCAGTATATAACAAGCGCCACTACTGCCGTAACAAGCATGCCATACTTAATAGCCTTATTCTTAGAGAAATTGCTGGCAAAAGAGGCAATGGCCACAACAATCATTATGATATACTGAATCACAGTCACAGTATCGGTGGCCCAGAAAGAATCGGGAGCAACGTCGGTGAATGTGAGGTTACACTGAAGCATATTGACCGCGTACTTCTGGAACGGGAAAATCGCAGAATAATAGAGCACGCACAAGAGAGCCACAACCCAGAAAGCCCAGCTTGAGAGAATCTTGCCGATATCGCTGACCTTGAATGGTTCATCTTTTTCTTCAGCTTCGCCACTCTGCTCATCAAGTTTCTTATCCATGAAGAAATATACGATAAACATGATGAGAGCCACCATAAGAAGCACCACGGCAAATGCCACAGAGCGAGACACACTTATGTCACCTCCGAGTTCGGCGAAAAGTGGCGAGAAAATCATACAAGTGGCAACACCGAGACGAGCGAGAGCCATCTCAGAACCCATGGCGAGAGCCATCTCACGACCCTTGAACCACTTCACTATACCACGGCTCACCGTGATACCGGCCATCTCCACACCGCAACCGAAAATCATGAAACCTACAGCCGAAAGCTTGGCGGAGGCAGGCATACCCTCATAGAAGGGAGAGATGCCGAGTTCGTCGAAGCCGGGAATGTAATTAAGATGATTGGTAAACCAGACATCGAGCGAGCTACCGAGAAAAGCGTCGGTCAGGGCATACCAGTTGATTGTGGCACCGATAAGCATGACTGCGCCGGAAAGCACTGCTGTGAAACGGACTCCCATTTTGTCGAGAATAATACCGGCAAAAATGAGGAAAAAGATGAAGACATTAAGGAAAGTCTCAGATCCCTGCATCGTGCCGAACGCTGTAGAGTCCCAGCCACGTGTTTCCTGAAGGAGATTCTTGATTGGAGAGAGAATGTCCATAAATATATATGAACAGAACATAGCGAAGGCGAGAAGACCAAGAGCTGTCCACCTTGCCCACGCCTTGTCGCGCAGCAACTCGGGCTGCACACCTGCGAATTTGGTTGTTGACATATTTTAAGTTGTTTAGTTGTTTTAGTTTTTAGTTTATGGTGTCAGGTAAGATTATAAATTCGAATCGTATAGCTTTTTCACATTGGCCTTCAGCGATTCAGCATCTGCCCCCACCACCTTATTGATGAGATTGCCGTCTGCATCGAGAAATACAAACGTTGGTATTGAGACAACGTCATATTGGGCGGCGAGCTGCTCGTCAACATCTACATTCACACGCTTAAACTCAACTTTTTCGTCATATTCAGATTCCAGTTCTTCAAACAGCGGTGCAATCTGGCGGCATGGCCCACACCAGTCAGCATAGAAATCTATCACAGTCGGTTTTTTGACGACAGAGTTGGTAATTGAGTCCACGGAGTTGACCGACTTTGTTTCAATCGCTGATTGTGCAGCATCCGGATTCCGGTCAGAACCTGAAGAGTCAGAGTTGTTGCCATTGCCGGAACAAGAGACTGCGCAAATTGCGAAGACTCCGGCTACTGCGGCTTTAAATAGGTGATTTGCAAACATATGAATATAAAATTAAAAATCAGTTTATCAACAGGCACCAGCGCCTGTCGGCAAACCGCAAACCAAAATTGTGTAACTATTGTTATAATGTTAAGAACACTATACGAGTTACAAAATGCAAATATAACAAAATAAATATAAAAACTATGGAAATTACAGAAATCATCAACAATCTTAAAGAAAAATTTGGCGATAAGCTCGACGTGTCAAAAGTAAAGGAGATGCTCCAGAACGAGCAAGGCAAGATGCCCTCCATGTCTGAAATTATTGCAAAAGTGAAATCGGGTGGGCTATTGGGCGACCTTGACGGCGACGGCAAGGTGGAAAGCACAATGGACGAGATTAAAGGGAAAATCGGCGGAATGTTTCATAAATAATCATTCCCCATCTTGACTTGCGAGCCGCAAAAAGAGATGTTCGCAATCACTATTTTACTGAAAACATCAGATTTACGGAATCAAAAATGAGTCCGGGGCTCTCGAAATAAGATTGGAGAGTTCCGGACTCTGCCAATTCAGAGGGTGTGCCGATGCCTACACCGAGCTGACGGTCCACGAGCCATAGGGTGTCGGCAAGGGCAAGTGCCATATTCAGGTCGTGAGTTGAGAGGAAGATAGTTTTTTGCTTATCATGAGCCAAGTCTCGCAACAGGCGCATGGTGTCGGCTTTCGATGGATAATCAAGAAAAGCAGTCGGCTCATCAAGAAAAATAATTGGAGTCTGTTGCGCAAGAGCCTTTGCAATCATCACCTTTTGCCTCTCGCCATCACTTAACGTGTCGACAAGTCTGCCGGCCAGTGATTCAGTATTTGTGACTTGCATGGCCTCACGCACAACATTGCGATCGTCATTAGTTAGTCGTCCCCAGAAACCGGTGTAGGGACTGCGCCCGAGAGCTACAAGCTGCTCCACAGTCATAGAAGAGACATAGGGTCGTTCGGTCAGCACCACACCGACACGCTTTGACAATGACTCACGCGCAATGTTAGCGAGATTGTCGCCTGCAATCTTAACACAACCCGAAAGCGGAGGCAGAAATCCGGCAAGAGTGCGCAACAGCGTGGACTTGCCGGCACCGTTAGGGCCAAGCAGGCAAGTGAACTCGCCGGCACGGAGGCATGACGTAATATCACGTTGTATCACCACATCGCCGTGCGACGTGCGATAACCTGTGGTAACATTCTCAAGAGTAATCGTTGCTTTTTCTTCTTGCTTCATAACAATGCACGTAAGCAGGTGTCTACTTAATTAACGGATAAAGATTGTGTAATTGCCATTAAAATATTAATTTTGTGATACGCGCCTCTACCACCGGGGCGCATCCAATGTGTATAAACCTATATATCATGAAATTACACAGATTCTCAGGCAAACAGTCATCAGCATTTATTGTAATAATCTCACTTATCGTGATGCTTGCGTCATGTGAAAGCAAGCCAAAACAGAAACTTGATGGAAATGAAATTGAAATGCGCCATGCCCACAACATCAGCATGGTCGCCATCAACGACAGTGTGACAGTCGTCACACTCACCAACCCATGGGACACTACGACTAATCTCGCAAAATATGCACTTGTGGAACGTGGATATAGCGGCACATCATCACTTCCGACTGACATGACAGTGATAGAAGTGCCACTGCTACAGGCCATCGTATATTCAGGCGTTCACGCTTCATTGATTAAGGAACTTGGGTCATTTGAAGCAATAAAAGGTGTGTGCGATGCGGAATACATATCTGACTACGATGTGAAGGAATCCATAAAGAGAGGTGACATAGCAGACTGTGGCTACAGCACATCGCCGCTGATGGAGAAAATCATGACACTAAAGCCGGATGCCGTATTATTATCACCCTTTGAAAATTCAGACGAGACATCTAAATTTGCACGCATCGGCACAAATGTGATACAGATGGCAGACTATATGGAATCAACTCCACTCGGTAGAGCCGAATGGCTCCGCTTCTACGGACGTCTCTTCGACAAGGGAGAGAGGGCAGACTCACTCTTCAGCCAGATAGCGAGTGCGTATGAGACATCAAAAGCCAAAGCATCAAAAGCCCCCGACAAACCGAAAGTGCTTTTCGACCGTCCATACAATGGAGTGTGGGATGTGCCGACATCAGGATCTGTGACCGGGAAGCTAATAGAAGATGCAGGAGGCCAGAACCCATTTGCCAAATATACGCAGGGAGGATCAGCTCACTTGTCGCCCGAAGAGGTGATTCACACGGCATCAGATGCAGATGTATGGCTAATCAGACACACAGAACCCAACTTGACTATGCAAAGTCTGGAGATGGACAACACACTTTACGGCAAGATAAAGGCATACAAGAATGCGAACGTATATGGTGCCAACACACTTGAGGTGCCACTCTTTGATGACGGCTCATTTCACCCCGAGAGAGTTCTTGAAGAGATGGTGCGCCTGCTACACCCCAACACGGATACATCTTCTGCAAAACTACGATACTATAACAAACTTAAATGAAGCTTTTTGCGCTTGGCATAGTCACAATAATCCTGCTGGTATGCAATATATTTTTCGGGGCCGTAAGTTTTCCGGCATCCGAGATACTTGATGTGATAACCGGCCAACGTCCGGACGATGACATATTGAGAGCCATCATAATAGAGGGTCGCTTGCCACAGGCACTCACCGCACTCATGGCCGGCGCAGCATTGGCAGCTTCAGGATTGATGTTACAGACAGTGTTTCGCAATCCTTTGGCAGGTCCATCTATACTCGGCATAACGTCAGGCGCGAGCTTAGGCGTCGCCCTGGTGCTATTGCTGTCGGGAGGGGTAATCTCGATAGGTGCTCAGAATTTGGGTGGCAACCTGGCAATAATGGTGGGAGCTGTAATAGGAAGTTTTGCCGTCATGGCATTACTGTTAGCACTCTCGGCACGACTGCGCAACAACCTCACGCTACTTATCACAGGCATGATGACGGGATATTTAACCTCATCGCTCGTGTCGCTACTCTCGTCAGTCTCGGAAGCGGGCAACATACAGAGCTTCGTGATGTGGGGCATGGGAACATTTGCCAACGTAGGACTTTCAAGACTACCGATATTTGCCACATTGATAATCATCGGATTACTAATGTCGATGCTGCTCTGCAAACCGCTTAATCTGCTGCTCCTGAGCATCAACTATGCCACCAACTTAGGAGTAAACGTACATCGGGTGCGCCAGATGCTTCTCGTATCTACAGGTTTACTCTCGGCCATAGTCACTGCGTGTTGCGGTCCGATAGGGTTCATCGGGTTGGCTATGCCACACATAGCCCGGCTATTGATACGCACAGACGACCATCTTAAGCTCATGCCGGCCACGATGCTCTGCGGCTCCATACTTGCCCTTTTGTGCAACTTGGTAAGCGTCATGCCGGAAGGGAAGGTTATACCCATAAACGCACTGACACCCCTTGCCGGGGTGCCAGTGGTGCTGTATGTAATATTGTTTAATCGAGGAAACGCTTCAGAATAGGGTCATAAGCATCTATGCGCCTGTCGCGCAAGAAAGGCCACCATTGACGCACATTTTCAGAACGCAAAGTATCAATCTCCACCACCTGCTCGCAGGGTGCGTTATCGGGTGCCAAAAAGAGATATTCCCCTTGAGGGCCGGCCACAAAACTTGAGCCCCAGAAATCTATGCCCGAGGTTACGCCCGACGGATCCTCCTCAAAACCGCACCTGTTCACAGAGACTACAGGTATACCATTAGCCACGGCATGCGAGCGCTGTATCGTGATCCATGCCTCGCGCTGACGCTTCTTCTCATCATCGGTGTCATCCGGGTTCCACCCTATCGCAGTCGGATAGATAAGCATTTCGGCACCTCGCATGGCCATGAGTCTTGCGGCCTCCGGATACCATTGGTCCCAGCATACCAACACACCCAAACGTCCGAGACTCGTCTCAATCGGTTCGAAGCCGAGATCGCCGGGAGTAAAATAGAACTTCTCATAGAAACCCGGGTCATCAGGTATGTGCATCTTACGATACTTGCCGGCCATGCTGCCATCAGAGTCAAACACCACAGCCGTGTTGTGATACAGACCCGGCGCACGGCGTTCGAACATGCTGGTTACAATCACCACATTGTTGCCTTTCGCAGCCTCACTGTAAAACTCAGTGAAATCGCTTGGTATCTCCTCGGCAAGCCTAAAATTGTCAACATCCTCCACCTGACAGAAATAGAGCGAGTCATGGAGTTCAGACAAAACTATCAACTCTGCTCCATCGGCAGCAAGGCTCTCTATGGCAGTGAGATTTCGAGCACGGTTGGAATCCACATCATCAGAAAAGGAATGCTGTACTATACCTATCTTCATATCTTGATAAATTACGTATTAATAACATGTGCTGTATCGAGCACTATGGTCATTGTGCTGCAATGCAGCGAACCATGCTGTTTGAGCAAAGAAGTGCAATTTACGGGTACCACCTTGTGATCAGGGAAAGCCACTTTAACAATCTCGCAGGCGAGCCGGTCATTATCGGGCTGCCCGTAAACAGGCATATACACGGCTCTTGGTGTGACAAGATAATTTGCATAAGTGGCAGGCAAACGATTACCATCCTCATCAAATACTGCATCCGGAAGGGGCAACTCCACAAGATTGAAAGGCTCGCCCACAGCATTGCGAAACATCTCGAGCTGGGCACGCATATGCAGCAACTCCTCAAAGTGAGGGTCATCCATGTCGCGACAACCTGTATATAAAATTATATTGTCGGGAGCCATGCGGCAGAGCGTATCTATATGCGAATCCGTGTCATCGCCGGCGAGAGCACCATAATCGAGCCAAAGTATATGGTCTGCACCGAGACATTCGGTTAGTTTCTCGCCGATTTCCTTTTTCGTTCTCCCACCATTGCGGTTGGGCGAGAGCAGGCATTTCGAAGTGGTGAGCAGAGTGCCGTTGCCGTCAGAATCAATGGAGCCACCTTCGAGAATAAATTCGCGATGATTACGATAAAGCCCTATGGGTAGCATTCGCATCCTGTCGAGGCCGAGGTTGACGAGATTATCTTTGTCGGCGGCAAACTTCAGTCCCCAACCGTTGAAGCCAAAGTCGAGGGCACGCACACGGTCATCGCGAATCACAGTAATAGGGCCATAATCGCGAGTCCAAGTATCATTGGTCGGAACCTCGATAATATTTACATGCGAAAGGTCTATGCCTTCGAGCACATTAATGGCATATTCACGGTCATTTACGAGAAGCCAAACCACCTCACCATGAGCCACGAGAGCATCAACGAGCACGGTGTATTGAGCGAGCGCCTCATCGAGCATATAATTCCAATCAGTATCGGGATGCGGCAAAGCCAAAAGAATCGGTCCATCGCACTCCCATTCAGCGGGATATCTCATAATGGGTATTATCTAATTTTGCATTTCTTAATCTAAACTTACAATACAACTTCAACAACAAAACAAAGATAAATAAAAAAATCCAATCGGACAAGACATGACAACAAGTGTTATAGGAACATGAAAAATTTAAAGAACGCTGAACGCATCTTTGGGACATCATGATGACTATACATGCGCCGTACTCACGTTTTGTGTTTGTTATTTAAAAAATCCTATCTAATTTTGGAGATAAAATGATCAACAACTATCAGTTATTCGCAAGCTCAAAAAACAATCATGCGTATGGTTGTTGATGACCAAGCATGCGTGCGAGATATAGATTGAAAACTTCATATTATTGTCGAAAACCATCACTTTCTCTATTTTGTTGAGTATATATGAATAACAAGAAATTCAAATATATTGATCAAGAAGTAATTCATGGCCGGAAGAAAATCAAGATTGGATACAGACGTAATATAGCAAGAGAATTTGAGAAACTTCGCAAATCCACTTATGATACGGTGATATTTGAAGATATACCCGTTTTAAGGAATATCAATACATGCCTTATTGATGGAGTAAAAACTCTTGTACTTAAAGACATTGGCATTCTTGATAACGGAATTTTTGCCATGAATGATTTGGAAACTCTTATTATTTGTGGCACGGTGGGTCGAATGTGTCCATGGGTGGCGAGTTACTGCGATAATCTGCGTACCATCATCATTGATGCGAATGTATTCTCTTGCGACTCATACTTAATTTTCGATCATTGCCCAAATTTGGCACATGTCATTGTACGCGGTGCATTTCCTGATAATCTCATTCATGTGACTGACAACACAAGAACCTACTTTGATGATGAAACACGACATGTTTCCAAGTTTCCTTTTGTAAATTACCGCAATTCTTTTGATAGCTTGTCATACAAACAAAAAGAGAGAGTAAGGGAACAACTCCAACTTTCTTCAAAATGGGTGACAAGACATTACGGGCGCAACCACGAGCTTGACGATGCAATAGGAGCGGGAGCATCTGACATGTGGAACTTTATTGCTGATGCATTCGGCTCGTGGTCACGGGCGTATAAAATGAGAAAAATAGGATGGGAATATAATGATGAAAGAGATAGACCTTCTGTCAAATCTCTCAAGCGCAGCGGTGAATATACACCCGGAGAGAATCCGCTGGAGTTCAGTTTCGGTTATGCACCCGAATGGAATGGGGTATTCCAACGTAACCGCCGTATATTCCATTTGCGTAAAATTGCAGGGAAGGGTCCGGACTTCGTAAGGATGATGCGCTTATGCCGCTGGATTCATGAAATCATTCGGCACGACGGGAAATCCGTTCCACACGTTTATTATAACTTGCGTTGCTTACTGAACGCTACTGCACTCTCGGGAAATCCCGGTAACTGCTTTGTTATGGCTATGTGCCTGAGTGAAGCACTGCTAAGCGTTGGCATCAAAGCAAAATATATTAAGGGATATTCATTACGAGATGACCTTACAAAGTATCACGTTTATGTTGCCGCATGGAGTCGCAACCTAAAAAAATGGGTTTTTCTTGACCCTACTTATGGAGCTTGGGTAAAAGACATTAACGGTATGATCCTTTCGCCTGCTGAAATAAGATACAATCTTATTCATGATATACCAATGCACCTCAATCCGGAAGCTGATTATAATGGCAATAGGGATTCCATAAAAACTTATCTGACTCATTATCTTGCTCCGTACATGTATTATATGGTTGCAAATACCTACAGTCAGGATGAGACGGAGGGCGATACTCACCATCCACAAGGCCTGTGGGTGACATTGGTACCGGCAGGAGAAAAGAGTGGACACTTCATAACCAACCCTACGTCAGATGATGAATACTTCTGGCAACCACCACAGTGATGTGACACGAAATGGCTCTCACTGAAATAAACATCAATGAGAGCCATATTATTGCATTACTTGCTCATTTACTTGGCGATGGATTTAAGCATCTTGTATATGCAACGTTTTTTCTGTTCCATATCTGGATGCACATATAGATTCATAGTGGTAGCCACATTAGAGTGTCCTAAAATTGCGCTCACAGTCTTGTAATCGCACATACATTCGATACATCTCGTAGCAAAAGTATGCCTAAGACCATGAAATACAATTTTTGGTATATCGAGACGTTTGAGCAAACGAGAGAAATATTCGCGATATGTACGCGGCTCCTTTGGAGAATCGCCACCACCGACTACGAAAGTTGCAGCAGTAGCTTTACCCTTTATTGCACGAAGTGCTACGTAGAGCTCCCTACCGATTGGAATATCACGGCTGGAAGACTTTGTCTTCGGCGTTGAGATAATACGCTCAGTCTTATTATGTTCGGAATCATATATGCGTCCTGCTGTTTGTTTTACAGTTATTACCCGATGCACCAAATCGGTATTCTCCCAGCGGAGCGCACAAATTTCTCCTATACGCATTCCGGTAGTCAACGCCACTGTAACACCAATATTCTGAGTGGACGGATAGTCCAATAAGTACTTCAGCAACTTGCGGTGATTATAGAGGGATAATGTAGGAAGCACTTTAGATTCAGT
The DNA here is from genome assembly GCA_910586175.1 of uncultured Muribaculaceae bacterium. Taxonomy (GTDB): domain Bacteria; phylum Bacteroidota; class Bacteroidia; order Bacteroidales; family Muribaculaceae; genus Lepagella. The sequence goes on from CAJUIJ010000062.1 coordinate 10,829, forward strand.
ATCTGTTGGAAGCACGATTTCCCATCTTTCCCCCGGAAAATCATAATGTTTTTCACCATATCTGATAATTGCCCTAAGAATAGCGAGAATATCCTTGACAGTTTTGCGTTTGAGTCCGGAGTTTAGTTTGTCAATGACAAACTTCTGAGCTTCGAACTCGTGAATAATTGTATGATCCTTAAAAATTGGCAGCAAATGCGTCTTCAATATTAGGGCATATGCACAATATGTTGAACGTTTGACCAACTGACTTTTTGCTAAAAGCCAATTTTCCGAGAGTTTTGAAAATTGTATCTGTCTATCCATGAAATGAGGGAATTAAGTTATTAACTCCCTCAATATAAAACTTTGTCAATACTTACTATCTTTCAGCGGTTACCTTTCGCCCTGTTATGATGTTTGCATAGCATCTGGCAATTTTCGACAGTAGTAGAGCCACCTCGGCTCCATGCTGTTACATGGTCGGCATCCATTTCTTTAACAGTCCATATTCTCTTAGAGTTGGCATCCTGACCCAAAGCACAATAAGGGCAGTTCGACTTACCTTGCATTTTTGCTTCTTCTGTTTGGCGTGTGTATACATACTTCTTTGTAGCCTCATCAAAGATTCTGATGTCGAGGAGCTTCATGTCTGTCTCTCCACCAAGAAGAAACTCAAAAATACCTTTGCGATTCTTCACATATGGGTCTACATAAAGTTCTTTTACCTTCTCTGTCATATAAGTCGGATTATACGGTATGGAGTGATATTTCTCATAAAGTTCGCCCCACGGCAAGCCACGCATCTCGCTTTCAATGAAAGGGAATGTTGTCTTAATCCAATTAATAACATCGTTGAAATAAAGTGTTAGTTCGGTAATGTCTCCGTTATATCGGTGCTCCTTCATATATTCTTCAGTATTTCCCTTACTTACCCATTCGAGAGCTGTAGCGAGAAAATCCTGACGGTTGACAGCACCAGTTATGTATGCACTCCATTTCTGCACATCGCTTCGTTGAGAGTTGCTGAAAACTTCTTTGGCAGCTGTTACAAACGGACCGGAATACACCGCATTAAGCAGTTCCTGATGATTTAGAGGCACTCCAGCTATGTTGATAGTCTTAAACCATTCTTTTATTTCGGATTCAGTTCCTTCACATTCATATATCAACAATCGAGCATTAAGAAATTTTTCACGCAATTCCTTCGGTAGACTACCAATGCTCTGAGGCAGCCCAGAAGCATCCTTAATACCGAGTTTGCCATTGAAAAAGCGTCCTAACGATGTGATACGCTGTTGTCCGTCAAGCACTTCAAATCTTCCATCAGCTGTACGGTTGAAATATATAAGGCCAAGAGGATAGCCTTTCAGAACTGAGTCAATTACAGCTACATCCTTTTTGCCGTCCGCATAGATATAGTTACGTTGATATTCGGGTTGAATGGTAAGGCGTCCGCCCATTCCAAATAAACCCTTACCCTCCAATTCGTTATATAAGAAGCCATCGCATATGTCGGCAACTGTCCATTCGGTATGCAAAGTCGGTTTCATATCATTCAGAGAAATGCAGCCACATTGCGGATGCGGTTAATTCGTGCCATAAACGATGGATCTGATTTGGCAACCTGTTTGTTATAGTCAGACTGTATTTTAAGCCAAATATCAGCGTCAATTCCTAATGCCGCCTCAAATAAAAGAGCGTATTCGGTTGTTACAGCTCTTTTGCCATTAAGCACGGCATTCAGTACCGAAGCGGGGATACCAATTTCGGCTGCGAGATTCTTTTGTGAGATTCCGCGATATTCTATCTCGTCCTTAATCAGCTCACCGGGATGAATTGGTTGACCGGGCGTAAGATTATTCGCTATCATATTGGGGTTAATGCCAGAAAGTGTTATCATATTCGCGTTCATTTATAATGGTTGGACAAATCTACGACATTGTAGATAGTCAGTATTGGTTCATCGCTTGTTTGTGTAACAGTGAACTCAATTCGATATTGGTCATTGACCCTTATCGAAGACAGTTCGGCCTTATCTCCTGTCAAGACTTCATAATTGAGAGACTTAATTGGCCATAAAGCCTCTATCGAAGAGGCTGCAATCAAAAATCGGATTGCTTTCTGATAGCGACGCACGATGTCCGGCTGATAGCGATGTTTCTTATCTTTGCACTTGCCATCTTCATACAATTGGCGCAGATATTCCTCTTCGAAGGTTACTACCATATAATGTTCTTATTTATAAC
>CAJUIJ010000063.1 GCA_910586175.1 uncultured Muribaculaceae bacterium
CATAATCTTGGGGTTTGATTCACAAATATAATTGATTTACGCTCAAAAAGCAAATGCTACTTGAAAAACATCAAACACTGCATTCCCTCAACTTTTTTCTGAATACTGCCTATTATTCCCTCAACTTTTTATTGATAGTTTTATAAATAGCCTAAATAAAAATAGTTACGTGAAAGTTCGGCACCGATGCCACGAAGACGAGAGCCGACGCAAAGCCACCGGGAGGGAGGAGCCTCCGGCGACGACTTATGATTTAGTTGACTTATGATTTAGAAAGTTGTTTCTAAGGTTTATCACTAATCAATAGCCATCGCTTGACTCGAGTATGCTTTTAACTTCCGGAACAGTTACGCCAGCAATGTCGGCGATGGTGTCAGTATCAAATCCTTTGGCGGCCATTGAAATTATGACCCTTTCTTGTTCTTCCTGAATTCCTTTCTGAATTCCTTCTTGGATTCCTTCCTCGCGAGCTTTTATCTCTGCATACTGGATTGAATTTTTGTAGTCGCGCACGAACTTTAGGTCGCGCTCGTAGTTGCGACGGTCCTCGGGACTAAGGTTTTCCACACGAGCCACCTGGTCCACCCTGCGGAATATGTTCTGAACAAACGGTATGGTATTCATATCTTTCAAGTGTTTCATTAAATAGACCCAACAGTCGAAGTCAGACTTGCATTCGTCGACATCCTTACCGAAATTAGGCAACTGTATATATATCAAACGGAGAGCGTCTGAAAATTGTTTGCCGGTTTTCATGTCTTGCAATTGCACGTCCTCCCTGACTTCACAGTTGCCATCATCCAGTTTAAATTGCGTGAACGCGATCACGTATACCGGCATGAAATTATAGTCCCAATCCCCTTGGTTGCCCTGCTCGGTGATGGCACGAGAAGCGTAAAATATGGTCCGCTTCTTGAAATGCACCTGTTGCCTGTTTTGCATCTCGACAATGAACCTGCGTCCGCAACCGGTCTCGCAGTGGATGTCATAATGAATTGTCCTCTCGTCATCGCGTTCGCGGGTCTTCTCGCGGTCAAGATAAGTGATAGAGACAATAGGGTCATGGCCGTCGCCATCGAGTACGGCATTGAGAAACCCTATTAGAATATCGCTCGAGGACTCTCGGCCGAAAAGGATTTTGAAGCCGGTGTCGGTCAACGGTTCGAAGTAAGTGTTCGCGGTTCTATGAGAAGGAGCTGCCATAATCTTGGGGTTTGATTCACAAATATAATTGATTTACGCTCAAAAAGCAAATATGACATTAAAAAAGCATACAAGGCATAAAACTGAAGTCATTTAAGGTGAAACGAGGGGCAGTCAGTTATTTCATGCTGACTGCCCCTCGTTATATTGATTAAGTCAAATTAAGATTTCTTCTTATTTGATTATTACCTTATTTGATTTGCCTTGTTTTTTGACAATCACCATTGAGCCTTTGGCCGGACGGTCTATTTTTAAGCCGTCGAGTGTATAGTATTCCTTCTCTCCGGTTTCGTCAGTGATTGTTTCGATTGTGGCGTTAAGATCTACAGTGGCGCGTGCTTCCTTACCATATCCCGACTCACCCTTGTTGTAAAGGGCTGTGACATGATATACATGCTCCTGTCCTTTCACCGGGGCAGCGTCGATGTGACTCTCGCTCTCTACGGGCAATGTGCAGAGAAGCATGTGGTCGCGATATACGTTGAAGCCGGTAGGTATGGCAGGCTCACTCTTCTGTGTGAACGTGAAAGAGTCGAACAGTACGGGATTGCTGTGACGACCGTGCACGCGTATGGCAAATCGGGAGGCAGTGGCCGGAAGCTCGAACTCGAATCTTGTCCACTCACTCTTTGGTGCGCTTGAGGTGGCAATGACGGTGAAGTCGTCGGCTGCGGTGCCACCGGTTGACCACATTACGTCGAAGCTCTCCGGGTCACCATAGCTGCCGGTGAATGCCATGGCATAGAAGCTAAGGACTGAACCTCCTTTGACCTCGGGCGAGATTACCCAGTTGTCGGAGTCGGTGTTGTAGTACGACTGTAGCTGCGTTATGGCGAGACATTTCTCCCCATCATGGCTTGTCAGCGACGGATTCCATGAATAGGAGGCGGTGAAGTTCTCGGCAATCATGGCAGCGAAGTTGGTGCCGGCATTTACATCGTTGATGCCGTTCTGCTTCTGCTCGTCAGAGTCGATGAATATCCAACCATTCTCAGCCTCTATGGTTCCGGCTGTCCATGTTTCGAAGCTCTCTGTCATTTCCGTATATGTAGGCTCGATAGAAACCTCGGGAGCTTGCCAGTTGAGCGTTACAAGAACGTTGGTGTTGTCTACCTCAGCGTTAAGTTCATCGACCGTCGTAAGCTCGTTGGCATTGACCGGGATAGTCAGCTCACAGCTATTGTCAGCAATGTCCATATCAGACTCCATGTTGACACGCAGCGTGAACTCCACATCTGAGTCTGCATACTTGGGTAGCACCTTGAACGGGACGCTCACCGCACATTCCGACATGGCCTTGACCTCCGGACCCTCAACTGTAGTGATCTCCTCGCCGTCGGCAAGCAGAGTAACTGTGTAGTTGTTTTCGTCAGAGACCCCCTTGTTGATTACCTCCGCAGAGAAGTTTACCACCTGTCCAATCTCGAGACTGCGCACCGGTGCAGTGGCCTTGACTGCGAGGTTGTGTTCAAGATAGCTCTTGATAGTGATATTGTCGACGAACATCTTGCCATAAGAACCACCGAAGCCTATGAAAAAGAGTTGTGTGTTATGCTGCATGGCAGACTCCGGCAGATCGAAGGTGAATTCTGTCCAACCCTCGGCATCACCGCTTTTAAGGGGGATTGGATCACCTAATAGCGTCTCCTCTCCGGCAGTGAGGAATCCGGGTTGGATGCTCGGCTCGTAATATGCCGTGGGCTGGAGGTATACCCAGAACTTTAGCTTGGCGTTGGTGAGCGAAGAGAGGTCGAGCATGGGTGACCAAATGTGGAGATTCACCATATTGCTGTTAGAGAACTCCAGACAACCGCCATCATTGTCTTGGGGATTTACCACCGGGCTATATGAGCTTCCGGTGGAGGGTTGCCACTTGTAGTTTTCATCATTCTCTACGCTCCATGTCAGGTTTTCGTATGCGCGGTTGGCGAAAGACTCTTTGAATTCGCCGGCATATGGATTACCTACCATGTATGAAGCGCTTTTGAGGACGGTAGACGAACGTGATCCGGCCATAGCGACGATGGTGAACGATACGGCCTCCTGACCCTGTTCAGGCATGGGGTATGTGAAGTCGGTCTCGAGTTCGGCAATGTTGTCGGCTACAGTGACTGCCCCGCATTTCACAAGGTATCGCACCTGAGAGGGGATGAATATTGCGTTTTCAGAGGTGGCTTCAGTGACAGCCGGCCATGAGAGGTGGAATGAATTGCCCTCTTGAATCACATTGAGTGACTCCACGGCCATTGGAGTGCCGACATTAGGGTTGGAACGCACCTCCACGGAGGGACTCGACAAGTCACCGTCAGCACATGTGAAGGTATATTTCGTAGCTGCAAGAGGCGCGTCAGGGTCGGTATAGGTTAAAGTCTGTCCGGGTGCGCCCTTGATGGATACATCCATATTCTCGCCATCGCGACTCACGTAAGTGGTGAGTTCCGCTACATTGAGGTCGGTGCCGAGAGCATTGCGAGAGGGCAGCGTAATCTCGAACGAAGCGGACAGTGCATCGTTCGACACGGCAAATACCGGAGCCTTGACCTCAGGGGCCATGGGGGCGTTGCCGTTTACACCTTCAGCTATTTCAATCTCATCGAGATAAAAGGCACCCTGACCGGCATCGCTGATGACGTGCAGGCCAAGATGATATTCACCGTCGGTCGGAACCGATACTCGCACCGTTTCCAATGCCCATGAGCCATAGTTGTAAGTGTATTCCTTAGCTTCTGCTATATTGACAGTCATTGCGGCTGACTCAGCGGAGGTGCCGGCCTTCCACTCAATGCGCTGTGTGGATCCCGAGGTGGTAACCTTGTAGCGGAAAGAGAGCTCATATATGTAGCCGGCACGCAGGCTCATGACCGGAGTGAAGAGCCAGTCATTGGCTGTTTCGGTTGCCGAACCCGGATATTGCAGGCCATTGGAATAATTATAGCCGTAAAAGCCCAGGGTCTTGAAAGTTATGCCGTCATTGTTGGCATCCTCGTATGTAAATTCACCCATTCCGTTATCAAAGGTTTCGGAAAAGGGTAAAGATGCGGCGAGCACCGGCAGCGCAATGGCTGCCGATGCAAGAAATATATTCAATTTATGTTTCATCATATCATTATCTTTATGTTACGGTCACCGCAGCGAAGCGTATATATGCCCGGTTCGAGAGAGATGAGTGCGTAATCGCCTACTTTCTCGTTGAAGATCACCATACCGTTAACCGAAGCTACGGTTACTGTGCGTCCACCGGCATTCATCACGGCGATCGCGCCCTTGCGGACTTCAATACGCATTCCGTCAGCCTCAAGCGTGGTTGTTCCGGCGAGGTCTACCAAGCAGTCATTGGAAAGTCCGGATTCACCCTTGTCGTAGATTGCTGTTACGTTGTAAACATGCTGTCCTTCGGTCTGCGGATTGGCATCTGTGAACTCATTCTCCTCCACGATGGCATCATTGATTTGCTTGCCGTCGAGATAGACATTATAGCCACGGAATTCGAGCACGTCAGCATGTTCGCTTTCGTAAGTTACTTCATCGACGAGCAATGCATAAGCATTGTCGGAAACGCAGTTTATTGCGAAGCGACGGGCATCTGCGGGGAGTGTGAACTCATACTTGGTCCATGCTGAAGCCGGAACTGTCACGGTGCTTCCTATTGGCTTGAACTTTTTAATGTCGGCATCACCCTCTTCGGTGGTGTAGCAGAAGTTGAAACGTTCGAGACCATAGTTTGCCACTACGCTCTTGGCCATAAATGTAACCTTTGAGCCACCCTTGACTTCGGGAGAGATAAGCCAGTCGTCGTTGCTGCGCTCTGCCGCTGCGAAACATACGGCCATCTGTTCGCCGAGATATGGAGTCCACAGGTTGCCCTTAATGCCGGCTTTGCCGGGATTGAGAGCTTGGAAAGCCATCTGGTAGCCGGCGTTGGGATATTCATAATCGCCGCTTTCGCTCTCGCTGTTGGAGATAGTGTAGGTGAGGCTGCCGTCGTTATCGATAAGTGTCCATGCGCCAAAATTGGATATGGTGAATGGTTCGTAAGCCTCGAAGCCATCGGTCACCATGCCACTGCTGTTGATATCGGGGTCATTCCAAGAGAGAACCACTGTGCCGTTGTGAGCCTTGGCTGTCAGGTCTTTGACTCGTGGCAGATTGTTGGAGGGAATGGTGACGTTGATTGTTGACGAATTGTTGTCGGTCGGGTTTTCATCAGCGGCAAAAATGATTCGTGCGCTATAGTCAAAACTCTTGCCTGCATCTATAATCGTCGGAGATACCGGGAATGAGAATTTCATTTCCTTGGCAAACCGGAGGGGAGATTCAGCAGATTGAGTTGCGATAACTTCACCGTCGCGAAGAAGTTCAACGTCGAAATCTTCAGCGGGTACCATACCGTTATTGAATACAGTCACCACAGCATTGCGTGAAGAATTGACAGCAATGTTGGAGGGAAGTGTAAACGATGTGAGCTGGAGGTCATTGTCGGGAGTGTCATGCACGGTGATGTTGTCTACATGCATATCATAACTGATGTAGTGGTGAGTGCGGAATGCGATTTGGAAGTCTTTCGCACCGACAGACTCTTTGAGAGGGAGGTCATAGCGATACCAGCCTGTGCCATTGATAAGAAGAATCGGCTTTTCGGTCAAGGCTTTATATTCACCATCTACGAGAGCTTCCACCTGCATGGTCTCCTTTTCAGTTGAATAACCGTTTTCGAGATCCGGATTGTAGTAATGATAGAACCAGAAAGAAAGCACGGGGTTCTTCAAGCCGGAGACATTGATTTTAGGAGAAATCATACGTTTCTCCACGTCAAGGAAGTCAGTATATGCCACAAGCATACCTCCATCGTTGTCCTGGGCTGTGGGCTTGGGGCCACGATCTTTATCATTAGGTTTATGGCTGAAACTGAAATCACGGCCATAAAATTCGTTTACGTATGTCAGGGGTGTGATGAAACGTGAAATCCAACCGCTTGTTGTAGTTTTCTCACCGCCGGCAAACGACTCTGCGAATGCATCCTTGTATGCTTCACCATATGTTATGAAGTCTGTTGCAGTGGCTGAAGATTCACCCTTGCTGTTGGTGGCGACTACTGAATAGAAAGTAGACTTCTGACCGTCTGCAGTATTAACCTCAGTGGTGAATGTTGTGCCCTCGGCTGTTTCTGTAACAGTATTTCCGAAATTGTCAGTAATCTTATATTTCACCGGTTCGTAAGCTATGCTGCCACCGTTGACACCGGTCTCTGATGCTGTCCAGCTGATTGTTGCATGTTTGCCATCAGCCGAGGTGTGTGTTGCGGAGGCTACTGCTACGGGAGTATCAAGGCCTGCATATACCTCACACTCTATCGGGTTGCCATCTCCATTTGAGTTGGAGGCAATGGCAGTGTATGTATGTTTGCCTTCAGTTACGTTTGAATCGGTAAAGCTCATTTTCTTGCCTATCTCAAGGCCGTCGGCAGAGCTTAATGTTTTAAGTTCAGCACCGTCGCGCATTATCTTGATCTGGCTGAGATTATCGAGATCGTTGCCGAAGATATCCTTGTCGGGTGCAGTGAATGACACTTCTACAGAAGTTGCAGTTGCACCGGGAATCGCTTTGAAGTCAGTTGCAGTGCCGGGTGCCGACATAGATGGGCCTTCTTCGACTGCTATGTCGTCTACATAAAGCCAGAACTGACCCTTTACGGATATGGCGTGGAAACCTATGTAGTAATTACCATCTTCCTGAACGTTGAATGTCAATACGCGCTCATCCATGGTCTGATTTGGAGACAGGATATCAGTGCGCTGCATGATGGTCTGAGAGAAATCGGCCGGGGTGTAGCCTTTACCAATTTTTATTTCGAGAGTCTCTGCATATAGGCGGCCACCCATACTCTTGAATTTCAGACGGTAAGTTTGCCCTTTCTTGAGATGGAAGCCCGGGGTGATTAGCCAGTCATCACCCGGCAGGAGTGTATGGTATTTGTATGCAGCGCATTGTTTAGACTGATCCCAACCCCATATGCCTTCGCCGGGACGATTCGTGTCTTTATTGTTATCTTTGATTACGAACGTCTTATAGTCATCCATTGTGTCGAATGTCTGGAGATAAGGCATAGTGGCAGGTGCACCGAGTTCGATCTCTTCTGAAACGGCGGTGGCACCCTGGATGTTCTTATAGAATGCCGTCACTTCGTAAGAATATCTGCGAAGAAGTCCGTTGGTAATATTGTCAGTGTATGAGTTTCCTGTAGCTTCGTCGGTAAGTGTTTTACCATCAGGCAGACGTGTTATCCTGTAATATACAAGAGAGGGGTTGATTGTGCCTCCATGTTCGCCTATGGTCGGAGTGTCCCATGTCAGTTTGACAGATGTGTCAGACTGCTTGGTGACGCTAAGGTTGCTTACGGCAGCAGGTCCGTCTGAACCTACATAGAAGTCAAGTTTTGTGCGCTCGGATTTTCCACCGGTAGGATGAGTTGCAATCACCTCAATGGAGTGCATGCCTTGCGATAGAGTAAAGCTTCGTGATGATGTTGCACCTGGAGCGACAGGCACGGAGAAGTTGAGAGTGCCGTCAAGGTAACCTGAAATGGTGACATCTCCGGTCAGTGCAGTTCCGCTTTTGGTGGTTGTAGGAGCTGTGAAGCTTATTGTACCCTCAGTAGAAGTGCCCTCGAAATTAGCGGTGAGGTTAGTCACGGGGTTGAGGGTCGTTATATTATCTTCTCTTGGAATGTAAAGGGAAGACATGGATTCTCCATCGGGGAACATGGAAATCAGACCGGCAGCACCTGTTGTTGTGTCAATCTGGTAGAGGCCTGATTTCTCGGTGGAACGTTCGTTGGTAGCCCAATATAGTTTGCCTGTTTCAAAGTCAAAGCAAGCGGTGCCGTTATATATCGGGTTTACGCCGGTGGCTCCCACTTCTGTTACTGCACCTGACATCTTGTCAATCTTCACAAGTTTGCCGTCGGAGTAGCGTATACCCCAAAGTTGCCCCATGTTGTCAGATGCGATAGCCGACATTCTGGCGATTGGAGATATTTCGGTTGGATAGCCGGTCTTAAGGTCATAATCGACCAATATGTATGATGTAAGGTTATAATCATCAGGGTCGAATGAAACGCCATATATCTTATCGCCTACCGGGTCATAAGTCATATCGGCGGCAATGGCCTGATAAGTGTCAGGAGTCAAGGCATGACGTTCTATGGAGTAGTCAGCCAAATCCATCTCGATGAAGTATAGATAACCGAGTGTACCGTTGAAATCCTCGTAGTAACTTGTAAAGTATAGTTTGCCCTTGCGATATGTACCACCTCCGTTGGCGCACAGTGTATTGTGAATCGTCAGCGGTGTGACGGTCATTGGGCTGGACGCATTGAATGAGTAGAGTCCCCACGCCAAGCCGTCGGCTGTGGTGACATCCATCGAATTCGAATGTGTCACTTCTCCATAAATTGTCGTGCCGTCTCCTGTGACCGTCTGCACTCGTCTGGCTCTTGAAGCCTCAGTAGGAGAGGCCCAAGCCATTGACACTGCCGACAGGGTCAATAGGGCTGTTGTCAATAGATGTTTCATACTTGCTTCTTTAAAAAGTGGATGTTGTTAAGTATTTGCTTATTTTGCTGTTATGATGATTTTGTGGACTCTGTTTCCGATGCGGACCATGTACAGGCCGGCCGCTGGGAGAGTGGTTTTCAGAGATCCATTGCCCGAAGAGGTTAAGGTGATGCCGGAAATGTCGGTCACGCTTATTGTCTCGTCTGTGGGTGTTGTAACTGTCAGGTTAAGACCTTCGGTTAAGATTGTGGCGTTTTCTGAGATTGTGGATGTGATTCCTGATGAGCCGGTTCTTACGGACATCATTGATGAGGGCTTTGAAGCGAACTCCGAATTATAAGCTGTTACGCTGTAGCCGTAATCGGTGTTTAGTTCGAGATTTTCAAATAGCAGCGATGTTTCTGAACCGGCGTTGACAGCTTCGAACCCCTTTATTGGGTAGTAGCCTATATTTCCTCCGTAACCGATTGTAATATCATCGATTGATACAGAACCGCTTGCGGGTCGCTTGAATTCAAATCGCAGAGTCGTGATATTGGCCGGCATGTTGTCGATTGTTACAGTTGTGCCACCTGCCGATGAGATTAGGTCAGTAACGCTCTTTACGGGAATCCATTCGTTATTGCAAAGTCCGGATATTTCAATCGAAGCATCGTTGCTGCCCGATGCAGCCCGATACCAGAAAGAGAGAGTGCGAATGTTATCATTAAATTTTGCGGTGGTCAGATAAGAACCGTCAGCTGTGAATCTCAATGACGGTGCTGTCGTAGCATACGAAGCTCTGCCATCGTAAGATGCGTCGCTCTGCCAACCCGCAGGAAGATCGCGGTTGTCGAAGCCTGTAGTGGTCTCGAAAGGTTCGCCGAGTGTGAGTGTATGAAGAGTCACCTCATAACGCTCAGCATCTTCGAGAGCTTCCCAATTCGCACGGAATGAAGTTTCTCCAATTTCTGATGCGGGTAGAGTTTTGACGCTCTTATAATCAAGTGTCGGGGCGAGGGTGGTCACTTCGATTTCGTTAGATTCTGTGGAATAGAATCTTCCGTTGGTGCCGGTCACTACATAATAGTATGTGGTGGAAGGGGTAAGCCCGGTAACTTCGAATTCATTTACTGCGCCAACTTCTCGTTTCAAGTAGCCGTCAAGATATTTCTTGGCACCGTTTTCTTTAGTATAGACACTGAGAAGGTAACCTGTGGTGCGTGAAATTTCATTCCAAGCAGCTGTGAAGCCTCCTGCCTTGATTTTATTGGGTTCGAGGGCAGTGATGTCATCGAATATGTTGTGGCCTCCCTTGAAAGCGAACGATACAATGCCATTAATGTCCTTTATATCAGTGATGGGAGAGTGGAGAGCAATGCCATCCCATGTTTTCATTGATGGAGTGGTGTTATCAGTGAATTCGGTAACTCCGGAAGTGCCGGGAAAAGTGTCACCTGTTATTGAAAAAGAACTTTGTTCGTTGTCGGCTTCAACTATATCCACATATTGCTTATTTATGTCTATGTTTACAATGTTCAAAAGCCATTTTTCGGGTTCGAAGTCGATGTGCCATACGAGTAAACCATGCCCGGGTATATATTCGTCCCATCCTTTGTTCTGACGGTTTTCAAGTATATAGTATTCCTGCTTTTTCGGGGTTTCGATCATATACACGTCGTTGTATGCTCCAATCTGTGACACCGGATACATTGTGATATTGGAAGGCTCTGACAAGACTTTAGGCTCCACCCATCCGAGACAATATCTTTCGTATCCTGTATGATATGGAGGGGTGTGTCCGTCGTTATTATATGAGCCATGGTCCATCAGCGACCAATTGCCGGGTGTGAAAGCAGAGGTATATAGTGTGGAATAGAGGTCCGGTAGACCCAGCACGTGTGAGAACTCATGGCAGAATACGCCTATGCCGGCCAGCTTCGCTCCTTGTCCGTCGGCCAGCTCGTTGTTGGTGGCGTAATGGTTTATAAGTTTGCCGTTCATGTAAATTTCCATGCCAAGGTCGTCATGTATGTTCCATGCGTGTGGCCATATGGAGTTTGCCGGTCCACCGTCTGCCTCACCATATCCTGCATAGAAAAAATATATATTGTCTACTATGCCGTCATCATCGGTGTCGTAAATGCTGAAGTCAATTTCATCTTTAAGCAGATCTACTGCATGCGGTACCATCTCATATGGGCGTGCATCATCACCTGTCTTTTCATCATTACTGCCATAGTAACTCATGTTATAAGGAAGACACACAGGCCCGTATACATCGAATTGGGGTGTAAACTGGTCTCCTGAACTCGCTTTAAAGAAGTCTCTTGCAGAGCCTGATGCCCCATATTCTGAGAACCCTTCCTTATTGAGCATGTCATGAAAAAGTTGTTTCGGGTTTGGAAGCGTGAACTTAACATCCTGAAACTCTACCAATATTGCAAGACATCGAGGCGAACCTTTGGTAGGGAAAGAGTTGAGGGAGCTTTCTTCAGCTATTTTAGCTTTGTTTTGAAGACGTTTGTTTTTTGCGTATACACTCTTTTTAGCCTCCGTCTTCTTTGTGACTTCTGCATTGAATATATTGAATGGTGATTTGCGGTCGAATGAAGCGAGCAATGCCTCTTCATCAACGCTCCTGTTTTGTGGAGAAGAGGCGATAATTGCAGATGGCTTGATTATGTTGCCGTGTGGCACTGCGTATCTGAACAACCCATCTTCGCCACGCAGCAACATGAAACCGTCGGGAGTGCTGTAAAAGTGAGAGTGTTCGTCACCTCTCAACAGGACTTGGATGGTTTTTCCACCGTTGTCAAATGTCATGAGTCCAGGTTTAGCCGGCACAGCATTCGATGGCATTGTAAACGACAATGCAGGAATCATAAGGCTTAATAGCCTTAGCGGTAGCTTTTTAATGAGGGATTGCATAATTGTGTCGATTTGAATTAAAGTGTTAAAAATTGTCTCTCAGATGTGCTGCTATGCTTTACGCTGTTTGTGCCACCATGCAACAAATTGCTTGCGTTGCAGAATTGATGGTTTGTGGCGTGTATAGGTTTCAAATGAAAGAAAAAATGAGGGAAACGCCTTGCAAACGTCTGCAAATTTCGTTGTTCATTGGCAAAGTTATGAAGAATGGGAAGCAGTTCAAAATAGTTTTTTTGATTTATATCAATTTATTTAGTATTTTTGGGTTGTTTTAACTTAAAAAGGGGGGCGGATTCGTATAATTGGGGTTTGTTGGGTTGTAAGTTTGTTGGGTTGTAAGTTTGTTGGGTTGTAATAGGGGAAAGTTTAATCGATATGAGTATGTTTTCAGAAATACATGTGCCGAGAAGCTTGCGTCAGATTTTGGCGCAGCATATCAATCCTACCGAGGAACTCGTCCGCGATCTCGAGCAGGCGGCTCGCCTTGTGCAGGTGGAGAAGGGTGAGGCTGTGGTGCGTCAGGGGGAATTGTGCAATGTGTTTGTGTTCAATCGCCGGGGGCTTTTCAGGGTCTGCAATGTCACCGATGGGGTGGAAGATACGATTCTTTTCGGCACTTCGGGCGACGTGTTCACATCCTTGCATTCATATTATGCCAAGGAGCCGTCAATATTCTCGCTCGTGGCTGTGGAGGATTCGGAGGTGTGGCTTGTGAGCTACGACCGCATGCGCGATCTGGAGTCGCGCCATCCTGCCCTCATAGCCTGGATGCGTTCTTTGCTTATAGAGCAAACTTACGGATTCGAGAAGCGCTATACGTTTTTCAATAACAAGACGGCTGAGGAGAGGCTCCTGAATTTCATGCGCATAAGCAGCGGCACGCTGCGGCGCACATCGGTGAAATATATATCGAGCATTGTACCGTTGAAATACATTGCCCAATATCTAAAGATAACGCAGTCGACGCTATCGCGCCTGCGCAAAAAGCTTGTAACCTCAAACCGCTGATAAAAAGAGTATGCTTTTCTTTGGGGTCGTCGCCGGAGGCTCCTCTCTCCCGGTGGCTTCGCGACGTTGCATCGCGCAC
>CAJUIJ010000064.1:0-8825 GCA_910586175.1 uncultured Muribaculaceae bacterium
CCTCGAGGTGTATGATCCTGAAACGGGCGAGGTCTTCAACCCGGATGACTTCACTGACAAGTCCGGCAACCCAGTGGTGCTGAGCAAGGGCACCATAGCCAACTACCTCAAGCAGCCCAAGACAAGGGCACTGCTGGCACAGGTCCATCAGACGCAATGGGATTTCAACAACTCGCAGCGTCCCTATCATCTGCGCCGGAGTCCGAACTATGCCTTCAGCAAAATCTCGGCGGATGACCGTGACCTTCCACGCCCGATGCACGACGGGAGCTACGTGCACGCCTATTACGTGAGCGATGTCGCAAGCGGTGCTGTGGTAGGGTATGCCTACAACCGCAAGAAGGACAAAGACCTGTTCCTTGACTGTATGCGCAACATGTTCCAGACCTTGGACCGCAACGGATGGTACATGCCGGCACAGATAGAGGTCGAGCACCATCTGGTAAACAAGTTCACCGACGGGCTCATGCAGGCCGGCGTGGTGTTCCCCCTTATCAGGTGGTGTAACCCGGGCAACTCGAGGGAGAAGCGTCAGGAGCATGTCAACCGGGCGAAGAAGTACGGTGTGGAGAAACGCAGCCAGCAGAACATCGGCCGATGGTATGCTGCCCTCGAAGCCAACCGTCCGAAAGTTGAGAAGGTGTATGACGAACTAAACAACACCTACAGGGTGCCGACCTACGGCTACGAGCAGCTGGTGGCCGATGACATAGCCGCCATAAACGAATACAACTCCCAGATGCACCCCAACCAGAAGAAGTTCCCGGGCATGACCCGCTGGGATGTGCTTTGCCGGTGCCAGAACCCGGATCTTGCACCGTGGGACAAGGCGGTGCTGTACCGGTTTATCGGTGAGCACACCGAAACGAGCGTCAAGCAGAACGCCTACCTGACGGTGCAATACAACCAGTACCGGCTGTCGAGTCCGGAGATCATCTCCAAGCTCGAGCCCCGTAACTATAAGGTTGACGCCTACTGGCTGCCCGATGCGGACGGCAATATCGGTGAGGTGTATGTCTACCAGAACGGGCGGCTTATCGACACCTGCCGGATGGTTGCCCGGTATAACGAGGCGACGGCCGAACAGACCGACGCTGACCGTGAGGCATACACGGAGCAGGCCAAGTATGTGGCGCAGTTCGACTCGATGGTGAGGAAAAATAAGATCCACCGGCTCGGGGTCACCCGGCAGGAGGTTGTCACTGCCATCAGGGAGGCAGAGGCGGTACCGGTTGAGATTACAGTCCCGGAAGCGGACACGGACTATTCGGAATACATGAATGTGGCGGGTGTGCAGGCTGACGCGGTAAACAGGATTTGAACAATATTAAAACAGCATTGAAATGGAGATAACAAACGAAATCAAGAAACGGATATCCGGAGCCATAGCAGCTGACCGTGAGAACTATCCGAGCGACAACCGCCATGCCACGGCATTGGGGATTGCGCCAAGTGTTTATAACGCCATAAAGAAGGGCAATTATGACCGTCAGGTGAGCGATGCCAACTGGATAGGCATTGCCCGGCGCTTAGGGGTCCAGCTCCGTACAGAGATGGAATGGACGGCGGCCATGACACCGACATACGCCTTCATCAGCAAGCAGCTCGAGGTGTGCCAGCAGAGCGGGCTCAGCGCCATTATGTGCGACATGCCCAATATCGGCAAGACGTTCACGGCAAGGGCGTATGTGAAGCAGCACCGCCATGCGGTTTATATAGACTGCTCGCAGGTCAAGACCAAACTCAAGCTCATACGCCAGATTGCAAAAGAGTTCGGTGTCGGCTCCTACGGCCGTTACAGTGACGTTTACGAGGATCTTGTGGCCTACCTGCGCACCATCGACACCCCTCTGGTAATCCTTGACGAGGCGGGCGACCTCCAGTACGAGGCTTTCCTTGAGCTGAAAGCCTTATGGAACGCCACCGAACGCTGCTGCGGGTGGTACATGATGGGTGCCGACGGGCTGCAGGAGAAGATAACCCGTGCCATAGAAGGCAAGAAGGTGGGCTATACCGAGATGTTCAGCCGGTATGGGGACACATACAGCAAGGTCACTCCTGACGACGCGAAAGAGCGCGAGAAGTTCATGAAGGCTCAGGCTGCCATCGTCGCCAATGTGAACGCTCCGTCGGATGCGGATATAAACCGCATAGTGAACGCCTCCAAAGGCGGCCTTCGCCGGGTATATACCGAAATAGAAAAAATGAGGAGGGCAGGGGTATGATGACGGTAATAGAGAAGCAATATATGGATGCGGTGATTGCCATGAACCGGCGATTACAGAGTAGTCAGCCTGACTGGGAACAGCGCAGGTATGAGATTGCCAAGGACGCGATGTGTGCCATATTAGGCAATCCCGCGATAGTTGATAAAGTGACGGAGGAGGGGGAACCGGCATGGGGCGCCCCGGTTGCCATCGCTAAAACCGCGGTGACTCTTGCCGGTCTGCTTGTCGAGGAACTTAAAAAACAAAAGAGCGATGACTAAGATAACACTTGAGGATCGGGGACAGGATTTCCTTTGGCTCGTGGTAGACAGCGCGTGCCGTGTAATTGATGCCGGGCCGTATCAAGGCCATATATGGTGTGGGGCTTATATCCCGTTGCCGGAGGTGAGGGTGGGAGAGCGGTGCCCGATCCATCACCCGCCGCATATAAACTTCGGCTATCTGAAATACCGGGTGGAGAAAATAGACAAAGAGTGCAAAGAGGAAAAACTAATAGAAGATGAAACTTAAAAGAGCATACAGCCCGGGTGAGATCCTGAGCATGAAAATCCCGAGCTACGAATTCACCGGGCAGTGGCAGGCGGCCATCGGCAACCCTGCAAAGAGCGGCACGTGGATAATATGGGGAGCCAGCGGGAATGGCAAGACCTCGTTCGTGATGCAGCTTGCCAAATATCTCTGCGGCTTCGGCAAGGTTATCTATGACAGTCTGGAGGAGGGAACGAGCCTGTCATTCCAGAAGTCCCTCAAGCGTCACGGCATGGAAGATACGCGCAAGCGCCTCATGGTTCTTGACCGGGAGCCGATGGACCAGCTCAGCGAGCGCCTGAGCCGTAAGAAGAGCGCGCCGATCGTGATAATAGACTCCTTCCAGTACAGCGGCCTGAGCTATCAGGCATACTGCGAGATGAAGGAACGCCATTCCAACAAGCTTCTCATATTCATCAGCCATGCCGAAGGAATGAAACCCGAGGGTCGCCCGGCTAAGAAAGTTGAATATGACGCGGATGTGAAAATATTTGTCAGCTGCTTCAAGGCCATGTGCAAAAGCCGTTTTCTGGATCACCCGGGCGAACCGATCACCGTATGGGAGGAGGGAGCCGCAAAAGCATTACTCGATGAAGGACAGAAGAGTGATGAGGAGCAAGAACCTCCTTTATAAACTTCGCAAGAAGGGTATCAGGTGTGACACCAGATTCCGGTGCATCGAATACCCCTACGGCAAAGATCCGAGGCGGGTTCCTCAAATACGGCGTCTGATGCAAGAGTATAATTTTAACATTCAATTCGTGATAACATGAGCAAGAAAAAGACCATTATCAATCTGACTCCTCCCGGACGCATACACAAGGAGGGATTTGTCAGCGAAGGGCATGTGTGCGGCTATTGCCACGGCAAAGGGTGGTTTCACGGTGATCTGCATACAGATGAGACCGTGCCGTGCCCCGACTGCGGCGGTAGCGGTGAAGTAATGGCAATAGTGAGTATCGATTGGAAACCATCTAATAAAGTAAAAAATGAAGAAAAGTGATTTTATCATGCTATACCCTGATGTAGCGGAACAGGAAGTTGAGTTCAAGTATGTAATGCCTCGCAAGGAGGTTGAGGGCACGTTGCTCGCCATGTGCCGTTCTTTGGGAACGGGCTTGCTTGCCTATCAAAGTGCCGGCAAGCAGGCCATAGCATTCACGAGTGTGAAATTCCATCAGTTCAAGGAACGGATGGTGAAAGGTGCGGCCATGGTCGATCTGAACGGAAATAGGCATGAGGTTGTCAGCGACAGCCCGTTTATGTGCGGTGGAGAATTCTGTGTGCGTACCTTGCACGACGGGAAGGAAGTTGTTTGTCCATGTACATTTTTTAATCCCTCTAAATGAATGGGCGTACCGGATCAACACAACAATCTCCGTGAGATACTGCGTAAGAAGCGCAGCTCCGTTCTCCACCAGATGCAACTGCTCGATGTTGACACGGCAGACTGGAGCAAAGTCGATGCCCTGTGTATGGACAGCCGGATAGCCGGTAAACGGTTCTGCCGGCTTGACTGTGACGAACTGGACGCGCTGCTCAAGAAGCTGCGCGCCATAAGGCGAAAACAAACAACCCTAAAAAATAAGTGACATGAGAAAGGAAACCAGAGAAGCCATCGGCAGCCTGAAAACCCAAATGCTCGAGGCAGCCGCCACCCTCACGAGCGAGGAGCGCGAGGAATTCTACAACGAGGTCAACGAATGGACTTATGAGCAGTATGAAGACGCTTTGCTCTGTCAGGAGGCGGAGATGCAAAGTTATGACGAGGAGGACTGAGGTATGGACCGGCAGAGCCAGAACAAAGTAATCGATGCCGGATTTACCATTATCCGCAAAGATGACTACCCGTCCCCGCGTATAAAAGCCCGGTACACCTCCGACTCGGATTTCCGGACTTATGAAAAATATGAGAGCAAGGCCGAACGTGACAGGTCGTTCAAACGCCTGTTGAAGGATAAGAATGTAATCAGTGACTAACCAGTTAAAATAAACAAAATGACAGAAAACATCAAAGAAACCCTAAAAGGTATGTCAGCGGCCGACCGCAAGGCGCTGCTTGAGGAACTCAGAGCCGAGGAACGGCAGGCCACCCGTGACCGCCGCGAGGCATACGAGTCCATACGCGCACAGTTCATGCACGAGGTAAAGGGCCATCTACTGCCTCTGGTGGAGAATGTCCGTGAGTTCCGCGACTGGATCGAGCGGGAGGCCGAGGGATTCTACGCCATCATGCGTGAGTACGGACAGTTGCGCAAGGAGGACCAGTCGAGTTTCACCATCGTTGACGGTGACATGAAGATCGAGGTGCGCAGCAACAAGGTCAAGACCTTTGACGAACGTGCCGACATGGCGGCCGAGCGTCTTATGGAATACCTGAAGGCATACGTGGCCGGAAGCGAGAAGGGGTATGACGATCCCATGTACCAGTTGGCGATGACCCTGCTCGAGCGCAACCGTCAGGGTGACCTCGACTACAAGAACATCAGCAAGCTTTATGAGATGGAGGACCGTTTCGACGAGGAATACAAATCCATTATGAGCCTTTTCCGCGAGAGCCATACGGTCACCAAGACCGCCACGAACTTCTACTTCTCGCAGCGTGACAAGAACGGCGTATGGCGGCGGATAGAGCCGAGCTTCTGCCGGCTGTAGTGTAATATTGGCAACCCCTTAACCATAAAGCACCGTAGATTAAATGTTTACGGTGCTTTTTGGCTCTAAATAGCGTCAAATTCACTATTTTTGCATTATAATTATCACATGGCAAAGGGACGGGATAAAGAACTGATAAAGCTCCGTGACGAGGCCTTGTGCCGTCGTTACTATTACTGGACCGAGAGGCAGCGGCTGCGCTTTGATGACGCACTGAAAATCCTCTCGGAACGTGAGTTCTTTATCTCCGAGGAGCGTATAATGGCTATAATCCGGCGCATGATCCGAACCGGGAACGCTGAAAATATACCACCGCTCCCCAAGGTCAAGAAACCGCGTCTTACCAACGACCAGTTATCATTGTTTCCCGAGTTATAGGGACTGCCCCGAATTGTCGTTGATGGTGAATGCGTATGTCGTCTCGAACACCTTGACATATCCCGGCAGGGCATAATCCCGGCTCTTGACACGTACAAGGGGAGTGGCGCACCGGGCACTCTTGAACCGTTGCAGCGTCTTGTATAGTTTCAGGTCCATTTGCCGTCTATCCTTAATCTTGTCATAAGTTCCGGACTCAAAGGAAGTGTCATCATAGCAGTCCACCGCAAGGCGTACCGTGATGAGCGCGGCTCCCTTCTGGTTGCCGAGTCCCTGATCGCGCCAGTCCGCATCGATATTGCCAATCAGTACGCACGGGAATGTGACGGGGTATCGGTCCTCCTCCGCAGACATTTCGAGCTGGCCGTAGTCCTCGTCGATGAGGGACAGTTCCGGCATGCCTCCGGCGATGCGCTCCATAATGTTGGTAAAAATTTCTTCCATGATTTTATGAGTTTAAAATTTTACGAATTTCATTCTCAGTCCGGGCGGCTATGCTGTCCGACAGTTCGGCACTCTCTCCCAGAAACTGGCGTTGCGGGATCTTGACCTTGAGCTTTGGCCTCTTCGTCAGCGCGAGTCTTTTCCAGAATTGAGCCTGTGTATTCTCCGGCTGCTTACCGGAACCGCCTTTTTGGCGTTTCTTTTGCCCTGTACCGGCTTTTTTCGTCTGTCCTGAGGATTTATAGAACATCGCCCATGCGAAGCGTCTCATGCGGTCTGTAACGGTCGGGTTTGCAATGCCGCCCCAATTATGCAGCGGGGCATAGCGCGCATCGTTGGCGACGCGCACCCGGTAATCCCCCGGCATATATTTTATGGAGCTGAAAAGGTGGTTGCGTCCGGACAGCAGGGTTCCGTAATTTGATGCGGCCGCTGGATTGCCTGATGACAGCCTTCTTGCCGGCTTCCACGGATGCAGACCTCCGTTCACAAAGCCGCCCTTGCGGAAATTGTCCTGAAAATGGTCTTTAGCCATACGTCCGGCGATCACCGGCATATTCCGGCGCATAAGGGTGTCAAGCTCACCGCGTTTGGCTTTGACCAGCCTTGCGAAATCTTTTATATCCATAATGTTGTTGCAATAAAAAAATAATGTTACTTTTGTGGATTATAAACTGCATATTACAATGAACATCCCGTCACAGGTAATGAAGGCCGCCTCCGAGCTCCGGGCGATGTACGGTGAGCATGTGGAGTATCTTGGAGAATTCCAAGGTGCGCAGGTCTATTATTACCATTATCCGGATGATATTACAGCCGGAGTTTGCCCGGTATATCTGTATGACGGCACTACTGTGGACGAGGTTACGGGAGATATAGCCATGAACATACTGGACTCACTTATCGAAGATGCCGATGAATTCGGTATTGAATAACTTGTTGTCTATACGCATAATCCCACGGCAGCCGTGATTGGTGGCAGCCCCATTCTCCGCAAGATACTTAAGGTCCTTGAACTCATATCCCGAACCTTCGGAATTGTCAGCCTGAGGCTCTATATATTTCAGTGAGCCGTCTTTGAAACGCTGTATGATTGTGGCGTGGCCGCCCCCTCTTTTCCAGCCTATTGAAAGCTCATACACTCCCTCCTCCTTGCAGACTTCATCAAAGAACTCAAGATAACGCTTGGGGGTCATTATTTTATATTTTTTGTCGACCATCCAGTCATTGGTGCTTGTATGCCTTGCTGGGGTGCCATCTAAGTTGCGCCATACTTTCCAACAGTTGTATCCTTGGCTTAGATGTTCGAGTTTGGAACCCTTGGTGTTCGCCTTTGCAGTGACATTGAACCCTCTTAGACGTAATGAATATGCCGGAGCGCATGTCTGGCAGTTTATACCGAACGGCCGGTGTCTGGTTTCGTCATACTTTTTGTTCAGTCGATAGGTCTTACCGTATTTGTCTTGATATATCCCCTTGGGATCGAGGATGTATTTAGGCACATAATTCGGGTTTGCGGACTGTTTGTCCGCGTCCTCCACCGTCATAGGCTTGCCCTTTGTTATGCCAAGGGCCTTTTCAATCTCGAGGTTGTCGCGGGCTATGGCGGTTCTTTCCTCGTCGGTGAAATATTCCGGCATCTCCCTCATCATCTCCTCCAGCCGTTTCAACAACCTGTCAACCGCTTTCTTTGCACCGGCATGAGCCTCCGTCTTATACGGGTGGGTGTCGGAAAACAGCTTTGCGTCCTTGCCCGGATTATTCTCCAGCCCCTTTTGCTGTGTTGATGACGGGCCGGTTCCTGTGGGAACCGGTGTCACGGGCTCGTCGGTTG
This sequence comes from uncultured Muribaculaceae bacterium, assembly GCA_910586175.1. Classification (GTDB taxonomy): domain Bacteria; phylum Bacteroidota; class Bacteroidia; order Bacteroidales; family Muribaculaceae; genus Lepagella. Next base: position 8,068 of record CAJUIJ010000064.1, read on the forward strand.
ATGACAGCGTGCATTTGCAGTTCCAACGGTCGCCCGGTCTGTGATGGCTCCAGAAATCATCATCGATGGGTCGCACCATGCCCCAGAACACGCGATGGTCCTCACCCGGTGTGATGGAGGTTGACGGGCACCATTTGAGATTAGGAAGTATATCCTTTTCCCTTGTGAACTGGCGCCAGTCGGCAGCCTGATGCGCGCGTATGACCGCGGTGTCGTATTCGGTCCTGAGCCAAGTCCGGCACTGGTGGGTTGCGATAGGCATAACCTCGTTCAACCATTGTTCAAACGGCTTCAGATTGCCGTTCGAGTCCAATAAAAGACGTGCCATGTCATTCTGTGCCCGGTGTACCTTGAAAGCCGAGAACACGGCGTTATTCCGGTGCAGGGCTTCTATAAAGTCAGCGTCAGGATCGGAGGGCGGCACATTGCCGAAGGCTTTTCCAACCGCCTTATCCATTGTCGCCCATACCTCATTAAAAAGAGTGGTCTCGATGTCGGATGCCGGATGGAAGTCCTTTGAATAAATATTCAGCAGGGCACGGCGCAGCGCCTCGTCGGAAAAATCGAACGAGGATGACACATCGGAGCCCTTGCCGTAATACAGGCTGTCAACTACCATTCTAAAGCCGCCCCGGTGTTCCACGGGGCTTTGGCGAAAAAACTTTTCAGCCAGTTCTTGAAAGTCTTTTTTTGTTTTTCGTCAGGTTCCGGCAGGTCCTTGCCGTCACCCGGCTGTTCCTCTTCCGGATCGGTGGGTT
>CAJUIJ010000064.1:8835-12733 GCA_910586175.1 uncultured Muribaculaceae bacterium
CCGTCTTTCTGAGGTATTTGTTCTGCAGCCCGCTTTGCCTCCTCCGCTTCCCGGGCGCGTCGTTCCTCCTCGTCGCGTTTTATCTGCTCGTAGTCGGCCGGCTTGCTGATACCGAACTCCTCATACAGGTAATCATCATCAACGGGCAGGTTGAAGCCTGTGCGGAGCTGTGTGAGTATGTTGATTTTGGATGTCGGGTCGAGATCCTTTTTCTCCGGGAAACAGAACTCACCCCCTGCAGTATCGATCCCCATCCGGGCCAATATCTCTGCGGCCTCATAGTTCAGCACGTCGAGGACATACAGGCGGTCGGACTGGGTTATCTTGTCCTCGCCTTTCTTATGCACGGTTCCGAGCGCCTGAGTGCCGGTATCGGACGACTCGGTGGTAAGCGTGTTGCCGAGGAACAGCTTTGAGATCTCGTTGTTGCATCTCTCGCACAACCGCTCGTACACATCGGCGGAGCCGGTCTTGTTGCCCGCCTCTATGAGGTTGAGCGAGGTGTCCTTGCCGTGTACGAACGTGGCGAGGCTTCCCACGTTTGCGGCGTCGGATATGGCGCGCTCCCGGCTCCCTTCGTCGTCCGTGTCGTATGTGTACTCCTGAATGGGCATGCCGAATATCTCCGAGAACTGTGACCAGTCCCCGGTGGTGTTGCGCTTGTATATCACCCACGGGGCGGCTTTGGCAAGCAGCCCGAGGTCGTCGGGGCGCCCGACGAAAAGCAGGTCGGGATATTCGTCCCACGCGATGCCGGTGATGTCGGTCTGGTGGCGCAGTATGATGCGGCGCACCGGGTCCGCATGTTTGCGCGGGATCAGGTTATAGTCGATCCATTCGCCGTCCTTGAAGAACTGGCAGAGCGTGAAGCCCCAGAACCGGGAGTCGATAATGTCGCTCACGAGCCTTGAGAACCAAGGTGAGCGTATCTGCTCGTTAACCTTGTCGTCCGGCTTGCCGTCCCGCCGGAACTCGATGTCGGAGCACAGCACGGCATTGCGCCGTTTCTCTATGACACAGGACAGGTGCGAGTCCATGAGTATGTCGGCGTACATGTCATACAGTTTGTAACGGCGTGGGAAGTCCACATTCTCGGCAGTCCTGATTGCCGCCGTGTAGTCCGCTATGTCTATGCCGAACCGTCTCGGCTGGGTAAGCATGATGACGTTCGGGCGTGACTGTCCCGGACGCGGGATATTGCCTCCGGAGGTGATTATTCCCGGGCGGTTTCCCGGGTTCTTTTTTCGTTTGCTCATAATGGTGGTGGTTACATGTGACTGACTCGTTTAGGGTTGCTTCGTATGCGGAATGACGCGCCGGAGCTCCGTTCCTCCTCGGGCAGGAGGGGCGCTCCCTCTATCGAGATGTCCTCGCGCGCCACCGCCTTCATCCATTCCACCGCACGCTCGTAGCGGTCTTTTCGTATCTGCGACAGCTTCTGCGGGTTGTGTATGCAGAATATATGGTACACGGCAATATCAAGTACCATCATCAGTACCAGCTGGTGGCGGCCGTCGCCGGTGGCGGAGAAGATGCGGTCGCAGTCATAGCGTTTCGACAGGTAGCAGCGCATCTCGGCTATCGCCCTGTCCTCGCATATCTCCACCACCGTATCATCGTCACGCGTCAGCGCGTCGAGTATCTCACGGTGTATGGATGCGTCATAATCTGAAAGTTGAACAAATTGGCTCATATATGGAATTTATATGTTATAATCTTCGTTTGTTGCGCCGGCTTATTTCCGACCGGGAGCGGGTGACGGGCGTTTCCACCTTGCGCATGGTCTCGTCCAGTATGCGGTTGCCGCCCTCCACGGCATCGGGCCCGTCGGCGGGATAGCGCAATGTCAGGGTGAAAAGCCGGAACTGGTCCTCGAGCTCCTTCATGTGCGGGTTGTCGCGTTCGGCCTCGTTCAGTATCAGGTTCCCTTCCCGGTTCATCGGCTCAAGGTTCGCCTCGATACGGGTGGCCTTGTCCGTCTTTTTGCGTTCGTCAGGCCGGATATACAGTTGTATCCCCCTCTCTTTGCGGACCTTGGCTACAAGGGGCCGGAACACCTGCTGGAAAAACGGGTCCTGCAGCTTGTTGTTCTCCATGTAGCAATAGACCGGGGCGTCATCGCCGACATGCTCGAGGAGCTGCACGTACCAGTCTATGAACTCGGCATTGAGTGATTTTGCGAGGCGCGACTTTATCACATACAGTCTGCCGTCGAGTTTCCCGAGCAGCATCACCGCCTTGAATGACTTGCCCTTCTTCGCCTTGCTTTCGCCGGGGGACGGGTCCCCGTATGCAACAAGGAACTTGAATTTTTTAAGGGACGGCACCTTGCCATAAGTGACCGTCTCGAACACTTCCCCGGCAGATATCGGATTATTGAAATACTCCCCTTGGGCTGCTCTGGTGGTTATTTTAGAGAGGGTTCGGTCGATAGACTCTTCCGAGTTTTTCTCCGGCCAAGTGGAGTTTCCATCCTTGTCGCGTATGTTCACGATGTCCCAGTGGTCGGCCATGGCACCGGCGCGTACCACACAGCAGTCCTTTGCGATAATATTTCCACAGAAGACAATCAATGTGGGCGTGGAAATGGATCGGGTAGGGTAGAGGGCCTTTTCCCACCATTCCCACCGTTTCTGTATGATGTCCGGGTTCTTGCAGTCCTCGTCGGTGTCGAAATCATCCACGAGCAGCACATCCGGCCTTATCGCCTCATTTCGGGAGCCACGTGGCGACTGCCCGGCTCCAAGGGCGCGGAAGGCCACGCCCCTTTTGGTCAGGAACTCGTCCTCCGTCCATGCCCCCGGAGTCATTTGCGCGCCGTAATACGCGATAATGCGTCCGTTGGCCTCGAGCATGGCCCGGTATGGCGCGAGCAGCCTTGCGGCGTTATCCTTGGAGTTGGAAGTCAGGATGACGTTATGCTTGCGCCCGGTCAGTACCAGATACAGAATAATGCACATGGTGATGGTTGACTTCGCGAGCTCACGGCTCCATGACAGCACCTCGAACCACTCGTCGTTGGCTATGATGCGCCTGATGGCCCGTTTATGGAACCCGGCGAACTCGCTTTTCACATAGGGGGCGCAGAAGAACTTTATCCATTCAATGGGGTGGGCCTCGAGGTATATGCGGTGTTTCTCCCGTTCGGCATGTGTCATGCTCTTGTCAACCGGAGTCGAGCGCGCTATGTCCTCCTTGAATTTCTCCCAGTCCTGAAGGGCTATTTTGTCAACCTGTCTCATAGCTTGTCCTTTATGTAAGCGTCCGCAAACCGTGTGATCTCCTTCGCCTTCTCGAGGTCAAGCGGGCGCAGCCATTCGATAAATGATGTCAGCACGCTTATGGTGTCGGCTATGCCTATCTCCTGTTCCATTTTCGAGATGGCCGCCGCCAGTTTGCCGAGGATGTCGGCCTCCTTCGATGTCGCGAACCGCTCACCCTCGGGACGGTCGGCGATGTAGCGGTTTATTTCCGCCACCTGTCGGTAGAGGTTTCCTACCTGTTCCTGCCTTGTCAAGGTGATACCCACCTTCTGTTCCTCCCATTTGCCGGTTCGTACCCAGTTTGACACAGTGACGCGGGAGCATCCTACACGGTCGGCAATCTCCTGTTGGGTGAGGTTCTCACGGAGGTATAATGTTTTTGCCCATTCCTTTTTCTGGGCGTTCGTTAAATCTGCCATAATCCTGATTTTTATGATGCAAAATTGCTATAAAAAAGGGAGTTGGCGAAAGAGGCTCCGCATGATACAACTTTACGGCGTTATCATGCGGCCATAAAGCTGTATGATAAAACCACTGTTTTCATACCCCGTTGTTTTATAGCAATTTTGCACCATAAACCGCGGGAGGACCGCATCAAATCCAGTGATAATGAACAAATATTTAAATATACATAC
>CAJUIJ010000065.1 GCA_910586175.1 uncultured Muribaculaceae bacterium
ATGGTGTTATGTATTATGAGCGCCACAAAAGCAATGGGTAAGTCAATAAGCGCGGAACAAGCGTTGGATTATTCATTGATTGAGTTGACATCGTTGACACATACCAATGCCGATCCGACACAGATGAAATTGGTAGGGCAAAAAGAATATAATAACCTTACGACGCTCTATATTTTCTCATCACAGCAAATGTATGTAATCGCTTCCGGCAATGACGATGCCCCCGGTTTGTTGGCCTATTCGCTTGAAGGCGGTTTTTCTGCGGATATGTCTCCATCGATGGGGTGGTGGTTAGAACAGTATTCTCAATATATAGGAACAATATCAGAACCTGTAATAGCACCTAACAACGAGAATCGAAGTGCTATACTTCCTATGATTTCTTCCAAATGGGATCAGTGCGCCCCATATAATAATTACATTCCTCGTCACAATGGCAACACACCATATACAGGGTGCGTAGCCACTGCTATGGCACAAATCATGCGTCATCATGAATGGCCGGATAAAGGTGAGGGCACGATTCAGTGGACCTGTAATCGCGACTATGGTTCTCACGACCATATCTTCAACTTTGATGAAGTTATGTTTGACTGGAAGAATATGCTTGATGAATATAATGCGGGTGAAACCACAGTTCAGGAAAATGCTGTGGCTCAACTAATGTATGCCTGTGGTGCGGCAGCGGAAATGCAATATGGATATGGAGCAAGTGGCTCTTTTTTATACTTGGCTGCAAGTGGAATGATTGACTGCCTTAAATATGACCGAGGTATGGAATATCTGGAGAACAAATGGTTTGAGAGTCTTGAAGAATGGGATGAGATTTGCTACACAGAACTCTTCGAGGGGAGACCAATCCTATATGGCGGAGAAAATGATGTAATGCATACACGGCATGCCTTCGTGCTTGACGGATACTCAGAGGAAGGCTTGTATCATATCAATTGGGGATGGGGAGGCGAAAACAATGGATATTTCAAATTAACGGATTTCTCCTATCCCGGAGGTAACTATCGCCTTAACCATGTCATGGTAAGAGGTATAAAACCAAAGGATGAAACATCGTCCTATATCTCGGCAATCGCTATAGAGAGTCAATTCAGAACGAATGAAACTCATTATACTCGCGATGCAGATGTAGAAATATTGTTTATGGAGAATTTCAGGAATGTGTCACTCACAGATTGTTGGTATATACATGGTGTTAAGTGTGTGCCGACAGATGGTTCTCCAGAGTTTTATATTTGCAGTGAAGATAAACAATTGTATCGTCCACGCAGTGTGAACAGATTCTATACAATCACCGCCGATAAATTCCCAATCGGAACATATGATGTATATCCTGTATACAAGACTGATGCAACTGAGTGGAAGCCTTGTTATCAAAATTTGTCCAAGGGAGAAGCAGTGGTAAGGTTTGATGTAAGCGAAACTGCAATCAACGCATCATCATCTTCAATTGACGATGTTCTATTGAACGACGTTGAAGATGCGATCTATTACGACATGATGGGTAATAAAATCACTCATCCTCAGAACGGCGTTTTCATTAAAATCGCAAACAGAAAAGCCGTTAAAATCAATTTATAGACCCTGAAAAAGAGCCTTTCCTTACCGAAAAAATCGGAGTGAGAGAGGAATCAAAACCGAAGGCCTACGAATAGCTCGAAGTTTATGCCTGGCATGGGGTGGGAGAGAACTGATAGGTAGTCTTCGTCGAAGAGATTGTTTATGGCGAGCTTGAAGTCGAGCGTTATATTCTTTATCGGCTGGCTATAGCCCAACGTTACGTTGCTCATATAGTATTCCGGCAGTTTGCCGGTTAAGCTCGTCTCGTTGCTCGACATGGTGTATCTCTCCGAGTAGTAGGCCCATTTATAGAGAAAACTGAATGTGCTCCAACTGAGCCTGCCGGTAACATTGGCGGAATGTCGCGGCACATAAGGCAGTTGCTTGCCTATCGACTGGTCGTTGGCACTCATCGCATCTCCATGATTGAGTGAGGGAGTCCACGAATACATGCTGTTGAGGTCAATATTCCACCCCTTGGGGAGTTGCCACGACATTGATGCCATGGCCTCGATGCCATAACTATGTACCTTCTTTACATTGCGCGGCGAGAAGAATCCGCGCGTGGTGGGTAGCCATAATATCCAATTATCGATATATGAGTCGAACCATGTCGCCCCGCAGCTAATCGAGAAGTTATCACACCGCACCGGGTCAAGACTGAACCCGCAATCATAGGTCACACCCTCCTCGCTCTTGAGGTCCGGATTGCCGCCCGGTTGCAGGTATAGCTCGTTGAGGTTCGGAAACTTGTAGTTGCGCGACACCGAAGTTTTGACCATAAGATTGAGCGACGGCACGATTACTCCGTCGGCGAAGAATGCTGGTATCACAGGAGTGAATTTAGAGCCATATGAGTCCTCACGTATCACTAAAGAGAATCCCATACGGTCTGTAGGTTGCCATTTGGCTGTAAGCGTGCCCGACAACTCAAGACGTCGCTTATCATAACCGAGCCTTGCGTCTCCACCATTGGCGTTAGCAACCTTACGGTCGGTAGATTTCACCGCATTGTGGTGAGCCGACAAGTTGGCGCTGAAGAGCCAGTGCCTATCGGGAGTGAAGTAATTGCCCTCTGCCTGGGCATAAAAGGTGTTGATTAAACTCCGCGATCTTGTAAGCGTAGTCATACCGCCACCGCCACCTACATCGCGCTTGTAATCATATGCCATCCATGTGTGCACATAACCGGCCTTAACATCGGTACTCCAGCTGTTGCCCCTGTGCAGCCACGACAATATTCCCCTGAATGTCTCCTCGCGCTGACGGTTGTCGAATTTAGTGTCATCGCGATAGTCTGTGGTAAGCAGGGGTAGCTCCCTATTGCTCCCCATATACCATGCGTTCAGGCCAAATTTATCACCTTTAAGTATATTATAATACACTTCCTGTAAAGCGTGAAAATCATTGTATGCACCGTTGCGGTTCTTTTCTTTGGGATGATATTGGCCTATGATCTGGTGATTGTCATCATATATGTTGAGTTTCTTGTCGTGGTTGATGTAAGTATAATCATTTGGAGAGGATGCAAATACCACTCTTGTAGAGGTGGTCCAGTGTGAATCATGCCAGGTTAGCCTCAGAAACTCATCGAAAGTGCTGAATGAGCCTATGCCCTGCACATATTGCAGGTGAAAGCCATCAGGAGCATCGGGAGCGGTGGCCAAGCGCACGAGTCCTCCGAGTCCACCTCCCGATTCGTTGACCGATGAAGTGCCATGCAGCAGAGTCGTGCGGTCTATGAAGTATGAAGGTATTGTGGAAAAATCGGTCATGCCCATCATCGGGTTGTTGATTTTCATGCCGTTCCAAGTCACCTGCGTGTGGCTCGGAGAAGTGCCCCTGAATGCCACGGTCGACAGTGTGGCTCGTCCGTAACTTTTCACAAACACAGGCGAGTTGAAAGTCAGCACATCGGCCATGGAGAGGGCTATATTCTCCTTGAGGGCAGCCGAGTCTACCACTGTCTTTTGCACGCCGATGTCCTTCATGGGTCTGCGTGTTGTGACCAACACCTCGCGCAGCTGATGCTCAGTTTGCGATATGGCACTATGTGGAGCCACTACTGAGGCGGAAATCGCAGCGACTGTAATGTATTTTTTTATCTTATGGCTTGACCTCATTCGTTATAAATCCCAATTTATTTCCATGCGAATGCGCTCGGTGTCACGCCGGTGGAGAACTCTGAAATAAGATTGCCCTGCGCATCATATCTGTAGATGGTGCCGGGCTGCATGTAGTCTATTGCGTCGGCCACATATACTTCTCCGCTTTCCGGACTTATTGTAAGTCCATAATAGATTGTCCCTTTCGATGCAATCAATGGCATTTCAGGCAGATCGTCTGCGTCAACGCTCATTGACCACACATCATCATTGATCCAATATATCCTGTCGCCGGAACCGTTGGTTTGCAACTCTCTTGGCGATGAATATTCATCGAAAGTCCATAAACGTTCGATGACCATTTTATCAGGGTCTATCCTCAGCAGTCTTGGCTCCTCGCTGCCATATGGGCTGCCTTCGAGTCCGCCATCAGTCATTACCCAAAGTTTGCCGTGGCAATCCAATGCGATGCTTCGCGGTTGCTTACCCACTTCGAGCTTAGCCGCAATCTCGTCTGTTTCGGAGTCTATTTTAAGTATGCTGTTCTGATAGCTCCAGCAAGTCACATATACATATTTGTCACATTGCACCATCTGCTCGGTGGAGCCGGTTTCCATTGTCATACCCGGCACATGGATGTATCCTGTGATGCTGTATGTGCGCGGGTTTATGATATAGATGCGGTTGTCCCACAATTGTGTAACATATGCCTTATCGTCGCTCACAAAATGGATGTAGCGTGGCGATATCAAGTCCACTACGCGACCCTTTTCCTTAAATGTATCAGTATCTATCGCAAATATCACATGACTGTTGTTGACCACAATCCAACCGGTATCGCCATGTATTGTCATGGACTGGGCCACATCGCCAAGTTTGAAGCCATTGGCTTTTATGAAGATTTCGTTCAGGAGGTCACCGTTATCCGGATTGTAGAAACTGAGAGTGCCGTTGCCATATTGGAAGTTCCCTTCATTTATGATGAACAGGCCGCCAGCCGGCACATTGAATTCCTCTGAGATTTCATAATCCCATTTCATGCAACCACATAGCGATGCTGTCAGCACCGCTGTGTGAACCATATTAATCAATATGTGAAGAGGCTTGTTCAAAGGTCTTTGATGCTCAGTATTTCACACGAGTTTTCGCCAAGCCAGCCTGATTGCGACATTACCCCTTGCTGCACCTTTATGAAGTCGATAAAAGGGAGGTTTACACTCTTGCCGGAATTGTCGATGGCATCTGATATCTTGAATCCTACCCATTCCCCGGCATCGCCAAACGAATCACTTCCTTGGTTGTCAGCATATCCGTAATCGTAAGGTTTGTTGTCCCAGTTGCCGGTCTGATTATCCTGCACATTACGTGCTTGCAGTTTTGTCCCGCTGAGTGTGTAACTCTCTGCAGTAATCCAGTTGGGGTAATAGTAATCCTGTTTATGCTGCGACTTTATATAATCCACTTCACCGGAGGTTCCGTCTGATGCGCTCCACTTCACCGGCATGCCGGCATGCTCAGGTTTGTAATAGGTTACGGTGAAATTTTCTATTGTTTCAGGTTTGCCTGTCTCTGACCCTCGTAGCTGATACCAAGTGTCATCGGGAAGACCATTGCGGTTTTCATCTCTCATCACCCATACTATGCCCGGCTCATTGGAGGTGGCTGTGGCATTACCCTTTATTGCGAAGTCGTAGTCCTTATTGCCCGGGGCGATGCTATGATCGAAACCGACCACTATGTATCCTCCAAATGCTCCGAGCGATACAAACCTGCCTTCGTCAAGTCGTTTTTTTGCCCATGCTGTGGCCGACTCGGGAGTAGTCTCCTTACCCGTAAAGCCCCCTGTACGGGTGTCGTTGATAAACTGTCCGGGCGCCGGAGTGTAATCATACACCTTATTGGCAAATGCCGACGATGACGTTGTGGGCTTGCGGAAACCATTTTCATCCGCCGGGTTGTCAGGTGTATCATTGCTGTCAGTGCCGCAAGAAGCAAGCACCGACAGCGTCAATACAGGTAATATTTTGCTTACTGTTAGAATATTTCTCATCAGTATCTCTAATGCGATTATTTCTTGAAACGCACAGCCACATCATCATATGCGAAATAGCCGGGCAGGTTGAGTCCATATTGGCCCATCATGGAGCTGGTGATGTTGAAGTCGAGACGAACTATTTCACCGAGTTCTGCAAGATCCCAGCGCACCCAATCGGTCACGAACTTGCCGTTTTCACACATGGTGATTGTGGTCTCATGGGTCCGGCCATTCTTATCTGTACCGATTGCCACGAGCTTAACCCAGTCGGTATCGGTAGCCTTTGGGGTGAAGGCGTTGCCCACCATGCCTACGGAGAGGGCGTATGATGTGAGTGATACATACATATGGTCTATTACACGGGGTGTGCCGTCGGCAAACCAAATTCCGCCCGAAGGTTCGTTGTATGAAACTCCGTCGAAGTGACCGTTGTGCACGCAGAAGTTTCTTGAACCTGCATGTCCACCCGTGGGTGTGGCAAGTTGGTCTGTATATTGAATCTCGTTGGTCGCGTATGTATCGTCTTTATAATTGGAGATAGCCTCTCCTCCGCTCCAATATACGAGTCCTTCCCCTTTAGGGTCAATGGCTGCACAAAGTTCGGTGTTGTTATCATCGTGCCATTTATAAGGAGTAGTGGTCATATCGCCATATAGCAGGTTGCCGCCATATTGCTGGTTGTCTATGAGCGAACTCCAATCTTTATTGCCAAGATAATTTCCCGCGCCGAGATAGTCGGAATCCTCAAATGTCAAGACGCGGAGAGCATAATCCTTGCCCGGTTCGTCATCGCTGGTGCATGATGTCAGCATGCCTGTGGCCAAAATAGAGGCCATCATTGTAGCTGTGAGTAGATGTCTTGTTCTCATTTTTTATTTCTCTTTTGTCTATTTTTGTATTGTTTTTCTATAATAGAGGGCTGCCGGTGATTGCTTGCACCGACAGCCCTGTTCATTCTAATATGCGGCATCCTTAATTTATGCTCGGATGGATTATTTGCTTGGATGGCCGATTTGGTCTTGAACACGTTGTAGTCCCGCAAGCGCAGTTGTTCCCTATGTTATGATGTGCAGCAGGTCTTCTGACTCGTCACCTCAATCTCTCCTTCCCGGTCTTCGAGTCCGTCTCATAAACCAGTGGCATATCGAGATTGCTTACCTCATCATGCACATGTGCCGATGCGTGTTTCTACGCACGTGCATGAGGTGTGACTTACAGCAGCGGGTACTGTTCCGGACTCTCACCGGATTCCACGAGACATTATTTTCATACACTCACTACATTGCTTTGTCATGAAATGTAATATGCCTCTTGCTGCGACTCTGCAAAGATAGAAATTTTTTTTCGCAAAAAAAATTTTGCTTTTTGTTTTGCAATTTAAAAAATTTGTTATACCTTTGCAGTGTATTAGCACAGTGGTACGCTAATACACAAGGTTGGTTCTGAATTGATGATGCCGAAAATGCTTGAAAATAAACTGCATATAAGGAGTGACGAATCAAGTGCAAGCATAAAAGCAAAGCGACCAACAAAAACTAAAAACAAAACTAAAATACTAAAAACTAAAAAATATGTTAACAATCAAAAATCTTGAGTTCTCATACTCACGCAGCGGAAAACTGATACAGGATTTCTCAATGCATCTCAACAGGGGAGTGGTGTGTGGCCTTTTAGGTCGTAATGGTGCCGGTAAGAGCACATTGATATATCTTATCTGTGGTCTTCTTAAACCAAAGAGTGGTTCCATCGTAATGGATGGTTGCGTGCCATTTAACCGTCAGACAGAATTTCTTGAGGACGTATTCCTCGTGCCTGAGGAGTTTTCGCTTCCTGCTATTCCGCTTGACGATTATATCAAGATCAATGCCCCATTCTATCCTCACTTCGACCGTGAGGCTATGTACCGCTATCTTGAAATATTTGAACTGACCCCCGACCTTAACCTCGGCGCCCTTTCAATGGGTCAGAAAAAGAAGGCTTTCATTAGTTTCGCAATGGCATGCAATACTTCGCTTCTTATCCTCGACGAACCTACCAACGGTCTCGACATCACGGCTAAGCGCAATTTCCGTCGCGCAGTGGCAGAGTGCATGAGCGATGATAAGAGCATATTGATAAGCACTCATCAGGTCTATGATATCGACAAGGTGCTCGACACCGACCGCAATGGGGTGCTTCTCAATGCGTCGATGGCTGAGGTTATGAGCCGTTACCGTTTCAATTTCACAACCGACCGCGAACGTGCCGAGAAAGCTCTCGTGAGCCTACCTGTGCCGGGTGGGTATAATATTGCCGAGTATCTTGACTCGCCGGCCAATGAGACAGAGGTGAACCTTGAGACTCTCTTCGAGATGTCGCAACTCCCGGGCTTCAATTTCAATATCCCTAATCCCAATATAAATTCTTAAAAATTTTAATTTGTCAGCATTATGAAAACTTCCGCAATATTGGCTTCTGCCGCAATATCTATTCTATCCCTTTCTTCAATGTCATCGTGTGGCAAAATAATCACTGTCAAGTCAAAGGCCGACGATGTGAAGCGCACCATAAATGTGAACGGTCAGTTCAGTGCTATCCGGACCAACGACATTACCGATGTGAAATATACCGATGGCCCTCTCTCGATAACTCTCTCCGCAGCTGAGGAAATAATTGACCTAATACATGTGACGGTTCAGGATGGCACTCTGGTTGTGGATATGGATGAATCTGACCGCAGGTTTAATGGTAATTACCATTCTGAGTTGACTGTGTCGGCCCCTGGCGTTACTTCTTTCTGCACAAACGGCACCGGCGATTTCGACATCGACAAAATCAACGGCAATGTGATCATATTTGAGAGTAACGGCACCGGAGACTTTGAAGCACACTCACTCAATTGCACCACTTTCAAGCTTAGCACCAAAGGCACCGGCGATGCAGTAATCAAGTATGTGCAGGCTGAGGATATGGATCTTTATACCTCCGGCACCGGTGATATCGAGATTACGGAGATTAAGGTGAATAAGCTCGTTGCTTCAACCTATGGCACAGGCGACATTGACTTCAATCGTGGCTCAGCTCAGACTGCAAAACTGACCAACAGTTCGACGGGCGACATAAATATGCGTAATGTGAAAATCGGTTCAGTGGAGCAAAATAACTCAGGTACCGGTGATATTAATCTTTGACCCACTGATTTATATAATCTATTCAAATCTTATAAATAACTACAAATATGGAAACTACTCTAAATAAGGATTTCAACTCTTCTTCTCATAATGGCAGCATGTTCATGAAGCTCGCCAAGAAAATGTTTATCGAAAACCGCAAGACTCTGCTCATGCTTTGCGGAGGTTATCTCGGCGCCCTTGCAGTGGTCGGTATATGGTCCGGATTTAATGAAGTATACTCGTCGAGCACTACTATAATCATTTATTATGTGTTCGCGGCACTTATGTGTTCGGTGGTTGCTTCGCTGATGTTTCACGACTTCACTACAAAGGAGGGCCGTATCAATGCTCTGATGACTCCGGCTTCGCGCCCCGGCAAGTTCTGGTTGCGTCTTATCGCAGTATTGCCAGGCTCAATGCTCCTCGCTTTTGCAGGCTATTATGTGCTTGCCGGTTTTATGAATCTTACTGCCGGAATCACTCACGATGTATGGATGCCTGTATATTCCGCATCTGCGTTTGTCAAGTGGATAGGTGGTAAGTCGATATGGATGTCTTTGGCTTCTTTCATTCTGAGTGAGGGCATGTTTATATTCGGTGCAATAGCCTGGCCACGCAAATCCTTTCTTAAGACTCTCCTTGTTCAGGCCGGAATTGGATTCGTTTGCTCTACATTGATGGTGTTTGCAGCAAGATTCATCATTCACAATTATACTGTGATAGTTAATGATCCGGAGATGCTTTTGTGGATTGCCACTATTGTGACAGCTTTAATCGGCATGGCACTTATATATGCTGCATATGTTTTGTTCAAGCGCAAAACAATAATATAAATGAACTTAAAACTTGCTGAAAATGGATTTTCATGATAATAAACCGATATATCTCCAGCTTGCCGATCAGGTGATGGATGATGTGCAGTCGGGTGTGGTGAACGGAGGCGACCGTCTCCCCTCTGTGAGGGAATATGCGGCAAGGACCGGTGTGAACGCCAACACTGTGATGCGCACATACACACACCTGCAACAGGAAGGGGTGATATATAACCGCCGCGGCATAGGCTATTTCTATGCTGATGATGCCCCTAAGATTGTTCGCGAAATGCGACTCAACGAACTTCTCGACAAGGAGATCTACAACTTTATGGATCGTCTCCTCGCCTCGGGCATTACCCCCGAACGCTTCAACGAGATTTATACGGAATATGCCGCGACGCGCTCTTAAGCGGCTTGAAGTGATAATGTTTGCACACTACTTATGTAGGTGTGACGGTATAAGTAGGTGTTCAATTTAATTTTAAGCAAATGTTTTTTCTTTTTATATTTTCTTTACTTGTCTTTTTGGATGCTTTACCAATCATCATCAATTACATAGCCCGCTATGCGCTTTCTTCTGATTGGCAAATCATCTCAACCTTTAGCTCATCGACCGGATGGGAGATAAAAACTCAAGCAAATAAAATATAAAATTAAATTGAACACCTACTAAAAAGATTGAATTATGAACTATAGGTTTCTGACAATAGCGGCGATGGCCGCATCGATGTTCCCCGTTCCTGCGCTTATGGCGCAGGAACAGCAGGAACTCCCTGATTCACTTTCCTCAATATATGGCGACCTTGACGAGCTTGTTATTGTGGCCAAGAAGGATATCATCAAGAGTGATGGCGCAAATCTGACTTACGACATGAGTCAGGATGCCTCTTCCAAGGGGCAGACGCTTCTCGACGCATTGCGCAAGGTGCCGTTGGTAACTGTAGATGGCCAGGACAATGTATACATAAAGGGCAATTCAAATTTCAAGGTCTACACCAACGGTAAAGATGACCCGATGCTCACTGCGAATTATAAGACGGTGTTCAAGGCAATGCCCGCCTCCTCGGTCATCAAGATCGAGGTAATCACAGAGCCGGGTGCCAAATACGATGCCGAGGGCACCGGAGGTATTCTTAACCTCATCACCGAGACTAAACAGACCCGTGACGGATATGCCGGATCTGCCTCCCTGTCGGCGAGCAACCAGAATCTGTCGGCTTCGCTCTATGGACGCATGAAGCAAGACAAGGTGACGGCAGATATCAATGCCACCTACGCTAATTCAATTTTTGGCGGCTCTGAAAATCTGCAACATTCCACACAGATAAACACCAACGACGATAACAATTATCTTCAGGACTCACGAATGGTGCAGAAGTTTGGCTTCAGGTTTGCCAACGGTGCTTTGAATCTCTCTTGGGAGCCTTCTGACAATGACCTTTTCTCTGCCGGCGCAGATGTGTCATGGACCGATTTGAAAAGCGGCGACATGAAGATTACCAACAGCATGTTCAGTCGCAGCGGGTCGCTGATATGGAGCGTATTTCAAGATGGTAAAGCAAAGGTGAACAATCTTGATGCTTCCGGTAATCTGGCATATCGTCACAATTTCGGACGTCCTGAAAATTCATTGTCGTTCGCTTACCGATTTAATTTCGGCAAGAGTCATATGGGTGTGAGCTACCTCAACAGTGTGCTTGAAGGCGACCGGTTTAGCGTACCTTATGAAAAGAACGATGCCGACAATTACCAGCGCCAGCATACTGTCAATGCTGACTATGAGAATCAATTTGGTGGCAAGCATACGCTACAGGCCGGCGTTAAGGGAGTGTTCCGCCGCAATTCCAGTCTCAATACCGCTGTAGCCGGACTTGACGAAGAAAATGCAATTCCGACCGATGCTTCTGACGGTCATATCACACAGGTGCAGGATGTATATGCTCTCTATGCTGCATATCGCGGCATATTCGGTAAGATTTCGGCCAATGCTGGTCTCCGCTATGAGCATACGCACATGGGACTCGACTTCCGCGACCCCTCATTCACCAACTTCCGTCGTGACCTCGACGATGTGGTGCCCGATGCCGCCGTGGCTTATATGTTCGGTCCGGCCAACACCCTTCGGCTTGCTTACCAGATGCGCATATGGCGACCCTCTGCCAATCAAATGAACCCGGCTGTATTCAAAATCACAGACTCCTATGCCAACGTTGGTAACCCTGATCTTGAGAGCGAGCATTTCAACTCCGTATCGCTGACCTATTCTAACTTTGGTGCGGTGCTCGGTGGTAATATATCGGCAACTTACCGACAGTCGAACAATAGCATCGAAAGTTTCCAATATGTGGATGATGGAGTCAATTATACCACTTACGGCAATTTCGGCACGAACCGTTCGTTTGACCTTTCCGGTTTCTTGAACTGGAATATAACGCAGAAGATGTCAGCCTCAGTGAGCGGTACTCTCACATACACCGACATCAAGGCATCGCGCCGAGGTCTTCAGAATTATGGATGGAACGGCAATTACAATATCTCATGGAATTATACCGGTCCCTGGCGCATGAACTATAGTGTGTATGGCGGTCAAAGCACCGGAAATGTAAATCTTCAGGGCAAATTTCATGGCTGGCATTACTACGGTGTGTCGATCAAGAAAAGTTTCCTCAAAGATGATGCACTTTCAGTAACCGTCAATGCAGGTAATTTCTTTACGAAATACCAGGTCTATAAATCCGAGTCCGTGATGGATGGCTACCGAATGAGCAGCAAGAACCGCAACCGCAACTGGAACGTAGGTGTGAGCGTAAGCTGGAACTTCGGCCATCTGAAAGATCAAGTGAAGAAAGCCGACAAGAACCTCGACAGCGACGATACCAAACAATCAGGCAAGTCAGGAGGCGGCATGGGCCTCTGATCATGCGCCTCTGACCATGAGAGCCTCTGACCATGGGAGCCTGATTGGTAACAGAATCACTC
>CAJUIJ010000066.1 GCA_910586175.1 uncultured Muribaculaceae bacterium
GTTTTCAGTTGTTCGCGTGGCGACCGTGCCGATAGCAACAAGGGGCGTGCCCGCGCCTTGCGCATGCAGCAGCTTCGCAATCTTACGCCCGGTGGTGATGTGCTCCCCGAGATGCGGCTCATAGTAGACAGTATGCGTCGCGATGGTAAGGATGTCTATTATTTCGCTGCTATGAATGTGCTTATCGACCAGCTCTTCTCGCGCGACCTCATAGGTGAGGCTGACTCCATGGCCTCGCAGATGATAGAGGAGGCACGCAACGATGACAACCGGCTCGCCCTCGCCACTGCCTATCGTGTGAAAGGACAAATTCTATTCAAGGTGGGGCGCATGGACAGTGTGCTTCAGGAGTTCGGTCGCGGTCGCGCATTGATAGATGAAAAGCCAAAAGAACTTGACGAGTTTTCAACGGCAGCGGCAATAGATGAATGGATATGGATGGCGGCGCGCGAGATTGGCGATACAGCTGCCATGCATAAGGCCGGACTCCGATATGCCGACGAGGTGCGGAGCCAACGGGCCACAGGCTGGGCTGACTCCACACGCCACTTCGAGGTGACGGCCTTGGCATTCAGGGCCTCCGAAAGGCTTGGCCGGCATGATGAGAAGGGGGCACGGCAATTGCTCGACTCCGCATCGCGACTCCGACTGCCCGCTCTGCCTGTACGTGCTTACGAGCATTGGTATGCAGTAAGGTCAGACCTTGACGCAGCGCAAGGCGATTACGCTTCGGCCATGGCATTGCTCGATACCATAGAGGAGGCCCACCGCTATTTCCCGTGGTTCAGGCTCCACGACCTGCATCATAAGGCAGAGATAGCCGCAAAGTTTGGAACCCCGTCTCAGGTGGCCAAGGCATATGGTGAATATATTTCGCTCAGTGATTCACTATATGCCATACACAACGAAGCCCGCTTCCGCAATCTCACAGTGCTGTATCATACAGAGCTTGAGCGTGGGCATCGCAAGCTGACCGTGATACTAA
The DNA here is from genome assembly GCA_910586175.1 of uncultured Muribaculaceae bacterium. Taxonomy (GTDB): domain Bacteria; phylum Bacteroidota; class Bacteroidia; order Bacteroidales; family Muribaculaceae; genus Lepagella. Next base: position 986 of record CAJUIJ010000066.1, read on the forward strand.
CCTCCACACTGAGTGCGATAATGCTGCTCCTCGCTGTGCTGCTCGTAATAAGCATGCGCAGCGCGCGCCGCGAACGCCGCAAGAATAGTCTGCTCGTGGAGCGTCTTAAGCAACTTGACAAACTTGACGATGCAACAAAGATAGAGTCGAAGGCCGATAAGACAAGCGGCACTCCGCTCGATAGCCTCGACCGTTACATGGCGGCATAGAAGCCATATACCGACCCGGCATTGGGTCGCCGTGAGCTTGCCGCAGCCATTGGGGTGAGCCAGGAAGAGGTGTCAAGAATAATCAGGGAGGGGCGCGACATGACGGTGCTCGCATATATAAACCATCATCGCCTCGAAGCTGCCAGGCATATGCTCGGCAACGACGAGGATATGCCGATAGCCGAAATGGCCCGTACGCTCGGCTTCGGCACAGCGAGAACCTTGCAGCGTGCTTTCAAGGCCAAATATGACATGACTCCCACGCAATATCGCGAATTGTCGCGGCATGACGCGTAATTGTCGCATCTGCACCGGCAGATTAAAAGGGGTTTTATACTAATTTTGCATCATCGGGTTGTCCCGATGGTGCATTCTTTTTTATGTCACCTGATTCGAGCAGACCTATCAATCGATTTATTACACCACATCATGAACATCAGAAATCAAATTTTCGCATTTGCACTGTTCGCGCTGGCGTTTGCTTCGTGCAGTGACGATGACCGGCATGCAGATGAGCCGGTGATGGATGATTACCGGGGTTCGCAGTCGGTTCTCACGATGACCGACGAGACTGCCTCGCTCTCCACTTCTGACATCGAGTTAATAATCCTCACTCCGGATGGCAGTGAGATCACGCGTCGTGCCTCGCACTCGCGCAGTGGCAACCGCTCTACAATACGCATGGACGTAGGGCTGCGCGAGGGGGAATACAGGCTTCTCGCTGCCCGTTACAAGAATCCCGAGAATGCCACACGCACTGAGTTCCCGACTGTGGAATATGGGCTCGGAAGCAGAATCCAAGTGACTGACCATGGCATAAGCATAATTGACCCGTTTGACTCACGTCTCGGCTATGCCGGCAAGGGCACCAAGAGCTCTCCCTACATAGTGTCGAGTTCGTCGCATCTGATGAGCCTTATGCTCAACACCAATGACTATGATACATGGCGGGAGATTCCGGCAGGCACTTACTTCCAGCAGGTGCGCGATATCGACATGAAACAGGCCTCACGCAGTTGCGACATGGAGTATGGCTGGTTGCCGATCGGTGCTGACACCAACACTCCCTTTCGTGGTGTCTACCTCGGAGATGGCCATAAGATCACCAATCTTATAATCAACAGGCCAACTTCTCCGGGTCTCGGCCTCTTCGGTTATATACTCAATGCTACCATCGACGGCCTTACCATGCGCAATTGCTCCGTGACGGGACAGTTTGCGGCAGCCACCCTCGCAGGAGCATCCATTACATCGGCTGCTTCGCGTGGCACATCGACCATAACCAACTGCTCGGCCGAGGGGTGCACAGTGAAGGGTAATGATTCGAGTGTGGCTTTGGGTTCGCTATTGGGGGCAGCCGATATGTACACGAAGACTCTGATAGCTAACTGCACAGTTACCGACGGCAGTGTGCAGGGGGGCATGAACGCCGGTGGCATAATGGGCGCGTCGGGCATATTCACAAGCACCGCCTTGGAGAATTGCAGCAACTCCGCCAAGGTAAGCTCACGATATTCGGGAGCGGGAGGTATAGTCGGCACAGCCGATACGCTTCAGGTGTTGGCGTGTCGCAACTTCGCTGAAGTGACCGGCGCACTGAGCGCTGCTGACGGCAAATATCCCGGCATAGGGGCCGGGGGTATCGCCGGAGGTGCCGGCATGTCGTGGATCACCGCGTCGACCAATTCGGGAGCGGTCTCGGGTCATGAGGGGGTTGGCGGCATCGTGGGTAGCACACGTGTGCGCGGTTCCAATACGGAGGGGTATCAGTATAACCAGTCATTGGTGCGCCATTGCGCCAACACCGCGAAGGTGACGGGCGAGAGGTTTGTGGGTGGTGCCATTGGTGAGGCGCAGGCCGGCGGCTATGGCGTGTGCAACACGGGCAACGTGTCGGGCACCGAATATGTGGGTGGTGTGTGCGGAAACTCATCGATTTCAGTAATCCACAATTCGGTCAATACCGGTCAGGTAGATGGCGAACGCTATGTGGCCGGGATTGTAGGCAAGACCACATGGGGCTCTTTGGCTATCGACCAGAACTATGGCGCGGTGACCGGTCGCAGTGGTATAACCGCAGGTGTGGCAGGACTCGCCGGCAACAACACGGTGGTGCATTATTGCGCTAACTATGGAGGAGTGACCGGACCCGGCAATCACCCCGTAGGTGGCATAATCGGTGAAATAGGAGACCCACGCAAGTGGACCGCCATGAATATAGCCGAGTGTGTAGTGGGCTCTCTCGAGTGCATCATGGCAGTCGCCGGCCCTGTGCTCGCCGTGGTGGAGGAGACCGTGGAGATTGTGCATGGTGTGGAGGTGGCACTCAAGATTATTGAGTTCTCCGCCGATGCCTGTCTCAATATAGCTGACTATACACTCTTCGGTTTCGGCTTGGAAGAGATGATCAACCCGGAAATGGAGGAGGAACTCTCTGCCGATATCAAGGCCGAGACATATTATGCCAGCGCCGAGGTCACCGACATGATACGCAATATACGCAACTCCGCCGCGTGCGATGTGATGAACTTCAACACTTCGACGTTCAATTCCGCCTATACCCCTAATATCTTCAACACGCAGCATTGGTATGAGATTCCCGGACATGATGAATGGTTTAACGATGCAATCAACGAGGCCCGGGAGGAGCGTGCCGAGGCCAACGAGAAGGTGGCTCAGGCCAAGGAGGTTTTCCATACCTGCATAGCCGGTGTGGCGATTCTCACCAGCACGGTTGCATTGATAGGCTCCACAGTCGCTTCGGGCGGACTGGCCACGGCATTCGTTGCCGCAGGGAGCGCTGCCGCGATAGTAGGGGGCGTGAATGCAATACTCAAGACCTGCACTGAGTTTGAGAACAATGCGGTGGTCATATCGCAATGTGTCAACGCCGGCACGGTATCGTCGCACGGCAACGGTGATGCCGGAGCAATTGTAGGCAAACTATATGATGGATGCCAGCTTGCCGACAATCTCAATGTGGGCAAACTTGACTTCAAGTCGCGCAATGTTATGTATGGCTCCGAGGGTAAGCATTGCGATGTGAAACGCAATGTGTCAACCTATTTCGGACACTCCTACGGTGGCACCGGATTTACCGATCTCGATGACATGAACATGCTGATATGTGACCCCGAGTGCAAGGATGACTATTATACAGTCAACGACCAGCTCTTCGTGAAGCCGGCTAAGTTGGCCGAAAAGGGTTATTACAAGCTTGTAGGTATAGATTTTTCAAAAAATAATTGGGCATTGACTTCTGATGTGCAGTTTGCCGTGCCTTTTACATCTGTAATGATAACAAAATAATCTTATCTGATGAAAACCGATATTTTATTCAAAGCATTGCATCACAAAGGTTTGCTTTTTGTGGTAGCGCTCATGCTGATGCTCGGGGCATGTTCAGATGACCCTCTGATGCCCTCTAAAGGCCCTCAAGGTGCAATTGAGGGTGAGGGAAATGATGTGGTCAGTGTGTTCCACGTGACACGTGGCGACGACCACGGTATGACCGGGAATGTGAGATTTTTCCTTGCTAATCCTGAGAGTCATGATAATCTCGAGTTTGAGGGAGAGCTGACCGATAATCCTGATCTCGAGATATTCGGTGAGAGGGGAGTGCTGACATGCCGCATGGCGATAGGGGAGCGCAGCATACCCGATGGCCGCTACATGCTTACAATAAGCCGCGATGGTCTTGAATCGCGTCCGGTGCGTTTACTCCGCTTCAAGAATAATGTGGCGGTGCAGGAGGAATACTCACCTTACATTTATTCCGACCTTGAGGGATCCGGCACAGAGGCAGACCCTTATATGATCAACAGTGCCGGCGATTTCCTGTCGCTGCAATATGGTTTGCTTGAAGATGATTTCCAGGGTTACGGACAATATTTCAAGATAGGTAGAGGTTTCGAACTGCCCCGCCGAAGTCAGATTATAGATGGGCGCGAATGGACCGCAGTATGCTTTCAAGGTAATCTTGATGGTGGTGGCCATGCTCTCCGTGGCCTCGCCTATACAGGCGGCTCAAATGCCGACAAGGATTCCGGTATTGGCCTGTTCAAGAGTCTATTTAATGCTTCAATCAAGCATCTGAAGCTCTCGGGTGTGCTTATCACCAACGCCTCGGGCGATGTAGGAATAGTGGCCGGAAGTGCGTCGGGCACTACGGTGATAAGCGATGTGGCTGTGGAAGGCACGGTGCAGGCTTCGGGTCATCATGTGGGTGGAATCGTGGGCATGGCGAAGGGTAATCTCACGCTCTCCGACATAACAATTAATACGCTCACCGTGACAGGTAATCAGCATGTGGCCCTGCTTGTGGGTAAACATGATGGAGGCAAACTCAAAGTGAGCGGTGTCTCCGCTCCCACACATATCTTCTCGGTGGAAGGTCAAGGGTGTGTGGGTGGCATAGTGGGTGGCATTTTCAACGCTGATGCGTTCTCTGTCGAAGATGTGGTGCTTGAGCATAGTGTTGATGCCGAGAGTCAGGATGTGAAAGTCATCACCGGCGGTGACTGCACCGGGGGTGTGGCAGGTGATGTGAAGAGTGTGGGTGACGTGCGTTTGGCTTCGTGTACGGTCAAGGCTCCTGTGAAGGGTGGCAGTTATGCCGTAGCGCTTGTGGGTAAGATGGAGTCATGCAGCAAAGTGACCGTCAGCTCCAATCTGCTCGCCTCGGTGGTGAATGGCAAGGATTATACCGGAGGTTTCTTCGGATCTGTGCATTTCTCAGGTACTGAATTGAAGTTTGAGGGCAACAACCGCTATGTGGTGAAGCAGTCGGCTGAGGCCGGAGTGAAGGGTGTCTCTTACGTAGGGGCGTTGGCCGGTAAACTTGAAGCGCAGGGAAGTGTGGTGAAGTTTGCAGCTCCTGTGGAGGTGGCCGTCAATGTGACGGGTACCGGCAAGCGTGTTGGGGGTGCATTCGGACATCTTGAAGGAAGCTCGGGCAAGTTGCTCGAAATGAATATTGATGCTGTCAACTACACTTCTCCCACCATGCGTGTGTCAGGTTCTGACGACGGCGTGGGTGGTTTTGCGGGTTGGTGCACCAGTGTGAAGCTCATGGGTTCTGCTTCGTTCGATTTGCTGAAGCATGTGCCAAAGGAGTCTGAACTTAAGGGTGTGTGCAACATCGTGGTCAACGGTGCCTCCACTGTGGGTGGTATAGTGGGTGTGTTTTCGGGCGGCTCTGTGTCGAATATAGCGTGCAATGCTCAGGTCACAGCTTCGACGGTAACAGGTTCGGAGCATGGTTGTGGCGGCGTGGTGGGCTTTTGCAACGGCAACGTGTCGGGATGCGCATTCTTCGGCAACGTCTCAGGTCCTGAGCGTCTTGGCGGTGTGGTAGGTTTGCAGTCGCAGGGACACACGATTTCCAACTGTATAAATTATGCTGATATAGAGGGTGGCAAGTATACGGGAGGAATTGTAGGCAATGTGCGCCTCATATCCAATGTGCCCTGCAAGGTGAGGAATTGCGTGAATTATGGCAACTTGACCGACGGTAAGGCCATGGGTGGCATAGTGGGCCGTGTCACTGATCTCGATACCTCTATGTGGGCTCCTTCCAGTGTCTCTTACATAGAGCGTTGCGGCAATTATGGCGACATCGATGCCAATGGTTCGGGCGACTATGCTGTAGGTGGCGTGGTAGGTGATTTCTTCGGGCATTATGGTTGTGTGCAGTATTGTTCTAACCATGGAAATGTGTCGAGCCAGGCTGTGGCACAATCGATCGGTGGTGTGGTGGGCCAGATTGGCGACAGCCAGCACAATGATACTGAGGTTAAGGAGTGCCTGAACACGGGCGAGATAAGTTGCAAGATGCCGAGCACCAAGTTGGGCGGTGTGGTTGGCCATATACATCAAGGATTTGGCAACCATGACAACAGCACCATACATGATTGTCTCAACGAGGGCAAACTTCCTACTGACCAGAAGGACGATACAGGCGGAATTGTCGGAATGGTGACAACGTCTACCGACACCTACCGCACGTTCAACTATGGCAAGGTGTCGCATGGCAATGCCACAATAGGCACCCATAACGGGGGTACGATTTTCTATCACGACCACAATTACTATTTCGCAGGCACCGGCAAAAGCTGGCCTTCATCGACCGCGGTAGAAGAGGATAAACTCACTGACTACTCGGTATATAAGGAGTTCGACTTCGACAAGGTGTGGTATATGTCAGGCCACGGACCAAGGCTGAGAAACTGCCCCTTCACCAAATGACCGTTGACAGTTATGTGTAATTACAACGAGGAGGGTATATCAAACCACGTGATTTGATATATCCTCCTTGCTCGATATCTGATAGACACACTCTTAGTCGGTGGTGGTGTAGCGGCGTAAGAAGTCTTCGAGACTATCCTCTTTGGTCAGACCGAGGCGTGTGCGCAGGCGGTAACGGCTTGTGTAAACCGACTTGGCCGAGATGTTGAGTATAGATGCCAACTGGTGGCTGTCGGCTCCGGTGGCTATGAGAGCGGCAAGCCGCAATTGGCTCTCCGACAACTCCGGGAAGTCACGTTTAAGACGGTCGCTGAACCGATTGTCGAGTTCGCGGTTGATTTTCAGGAATCCTTGCCTGTTCTCTTCCTCGCTGCGATATAGGCCAAGCACCTTGCCTATCTGCGATGTGATGCGTGGATCGCATGTGCCGTCGGCATTGGCACTCTTGATTATTTCCTCTATTTGGCCAATCATTGACTCCGATTGTTCCATCATCGACGATTGCGCCAACTGCACACGACCTGATGCCTCTATCGCATCGTCGAGTCGGCGTATCTCATTGCGTAGCTGCATCCTCTTACGTCTCACCATGAAAAGAATACATATGCCGATAGCACCGATTGCCAATAGCGAAATCACCCACCACATTATGATGCGTTGTCTCTGGAGTGAAGCGTTGGCCTCGGTGGCAGAGAGCAGCTTTTTGGTTTCGCGTGCATATACTTCCGGCAGGTTCGCCTCGCGCTTCGCGCTGTCGGCCCACTCGATCACCCTGTTCTGCTCCTCTATACAAGAGTCTTTCATATCAGCCATGTAATATACATAACTCATCACGCTATGTATAAATTCGCGATTGCCGGCAGCGATTTTTTTGTCGGCACACTCCTTGCGTATGAGTGGAAGCATGGCGAGTGCCCCTTGCACATCATTTTGTGCAAGCATGTCGTAGGTCTTTACGGTGAGAAGTAGAGGCATGTCCTCTCGGTCTATGTCATTATCTTCTATGATTTCTATGGCCTTGTCGGCATATTCGGTGGAGTCGAAGGCAATATTGGCACTTAACAGCACTTTGGAGTGAAGCGACGGATTGCTGCGCACCGTGCTGTCGGCAAGCAACTTGTGGAGCATGTCGGCCTGCTTTTTTGGTTCGGAGGCGATTGCCTTGTTCAGCTTGACGGAGTTGAGATAATATGACGCATTGAGCTTTCTGTATTGCTCCGCTGCTTTGTCGAGATATTCATTGGCTTTGTCGTTCTCCTGCATTAAGGAGAGTGTGGTGCCGAGTGCTTCGTAGTTGCGGGCAAGCCCGAGAGGGGAGTTGACGCTCGCGAAAAAGTCAACATTCTCTGATGCGAGCCTATACCTGTCGAAGAGGCTCTTCTCATTGTTGAGTTTGATGGTGCGGAGCATGAACCAATCGAATGGTGAGGCAGAAGAGTCGAGCTTTGCCATGCCGTCGTGCAGCAGAGCCTCCGATTTGGGTATGTCGGTGCGCATCAAGGTGCGGGCCTTCACATAGAGAAGACGCATCTTCAGAATCTCATTGTCGGGATGCAATGAAGCCACAGAGCAGAACTCTGCCCTGAGGCGCTTGGTGCGGCTTAGGGTTGAATCGCGTTTCAGGTCAATCAGCTCGATAGCACGGAAAAGCGAATCAGCCTCAGCCACCCCCGAATCCGGGAATAGCTCGCCCGCAGCCATTGACGTGTCGTGCCTACCGGTGCAACCCGTAATAATGATAAGAAAAAGCACCCACAGAACCCCTCTCATCTTATCTCCCATAGTACAATTCTATTCTTTGGGGGTGTTGATGAGTCTTGTTGATTCGAGTATCGGCAGGTTTGATTCCGTGGGTACGTAGATTACGGTCTTGTTGTTGAGGTCGCCTTGCTGACGCACCCAGAGATATTGTATATAGGTCGGGGTGATGGAGCCGTTCTCTATGCGTATTGCCTCGGCTGCTCCCTTGGCACGTTCCACTTCGGCTTGTGCGTTGAGTTTCTCGGCCTCAAGATTGGCCTTGGCCTCTTCAATCTTGATTTTGCGGTTTTGCTCAGCTTTGGCAAACTCTGCCTTGCCTTCCATCTCTTGCGACCATACGTTATACCATGGACGCACAAAGGCCATTGCCACTACAAAAAACACGATGCAGGCAATGCCCCACAGTATACCCTTGATTACTTTCGGTGTGATGTTGACGTTGTTGTTATTATACATAGTTGTCAGATTTAAAATGAATGTGATTCTTTAGTATGCAAATTTAGCAAAATATTTGCTTATTGCAACATAGAAGGTATTGGTCTGCTGAATTTATGCACTTAAAATTCAGGTATGTCAGTGCTGAATGAGTAATCTTTACCATCTATCGGAAAGTGGAAGTTTATCTTGTATGCGTGCAGGTGAAGCCTTTCGTGAGCGTGGCCTAAGTCTTTGCCATATAGACGGTCGCCTGCAATAGGCATGCCAAGTCCTGACTCAGCTGCGGCATGGACCCGGAGCTGGTGGGTGCGCCCCGTGAGCGGATGGAACTCTACGCGGCTTATACCTTCAGAGGTGCTGATAAATTTGTAGTCGGTCACTGCCGGCTTCCCTTCTGTCAAGTCCACGCGCTGGCGTGGCCTGTCGAGCCAGTCGGGCGATAGCGGCAATTCGATACGACCCCTTTCTGACTTGCCGAGTGCCTGCCAATCTCCCTCCAAGTCTGCAATGTAGGTCTTGTGAACCCTTCTGTTTGCAAAAAGTGATTGCAACACCTTGTGGGCTATATTGCCAAACGAGGCTATCACCAATCCTGATGTGTCCTGGTCCAGACGGTGCACCATTTTCACTTCGCGCTCCACTCCATATCTGCGATCAAGCCATTGCTGCAAAGATTCCGATTCCCCTTTGCCCGGCACAGACAGCATGCCGCTTGGCTTCTCTATGACGCAAAACCATTGGTTCTCATACAATATCTTTGGGATGAACGTCTGCCCATAATATTTCTCATAGTCCAATGGTGGCGAGATATCAATGCCTTTGAGCATCCATTGCAATATAGGCAGACACTTGCCCCGACAGGCAGGGTAATGCTCACCGTGCCGTCTCACTTCACCCTCCTTGGGCTTGCCATGCCAATATTCGGCAATGCTGATTGGTTTCCAACCATTGAGATAGGCAGTCTGGAGTAATTTGGGGGCACAGCACTCGCCGGCCCCGGAGGGAGGTGTCTTCATGGGGGTGTCGGCAAATATCTCACCCACACTGCGTTCCTCACCCATGCCGTTCATTAACTTGAAGTTGTCGAAAAGCCATTGCTGCAACGCCTCAGAGTCGGCACGCCTGCGCTCTTTCATCTCATCAAGAGTCTGTTTCGCCTCGTTGAGTTTGTCTTGCAAGGGGGCAAGTGAGTCGGCGGTGCGTTGTTTGAGCCTGCGCATCTCCGCTTTCTCAAATTGGCTTTGGCGTATCATATCGGCCAATTCCTCTTCACTGACGTCACCGGAGCTGCGTCGCGCCGAGCGCTTCGCCTTTGACTTGCGGCATTGCTCACGATATGCATCAATCTTTGCTTCGCGCTCTTTGGTACGGGTGTTATACTCCTTTAGCAATGGGTTGTATATTGCCCTTTTGAATTGTGCTATCTCCACATTCTGTCGCGATATGTCAGACTCATGTGTCTTGAAGTAGCCATCGGGTTGAAGATAATCGAACACCGGGCCTACAAAGCCCTTATGGTAAAATCCGTTATCCCCAATTTGACCTGAAAAGGCGAAGAGCGTGTGCATGTCTCCGTGCGTGTCAGCGGCAATAAGCACGCCGAGCATTTTGCCTGCATCCAGCTCGCTGACGAAGTTGATGTCGGCATGGTCATCGCTGGTCCGAAGCTCGTCAATCATGTGCATCAATTCGGCAAAACCTTCGGAACAAAGCGCATCGGGATTGTATTCAAACGGATTGTTCATAACTGTATCAGACTCTCTTGTAAGATGTCATGTATTCAAAACATTAGATAGTAAAATTAGCAAAAAATATGTAAATATCGTATAGAGTTGGCAATTTTTTGTATTTTTGTGGTTAACATCTAAATATAAAGCGTATGAATACATTCCTTCCCAAAGCCGGTGGCTATCGTAAACTTGTAGTTTATCAGCTTGCAGAGGCTATATGTGATTTGAGTGTTATATTCGTAAAGAAATATATACGCAAAACAAGTCGTACCACTGACCAAATGGAACAGGCTGCCCGTTCGGGCAAACAAAACATAGCTGAGGGGAGTGCGGCGTCAGCAACTTCTAAGGAAACTGAAATTAAGTTGACTAATGTAGCATTAGCTTCATTAGAAGAATTGTTGCTTGATTATGAAGATTATTTGAGACAGCATCAACTGAAAATTTGGGAAAAGGATTCGGTTCGTGTTCTCAAAATGCGGGAATATCTAAAATCAGAAAGATTTAAGCAAGCTCCTACAGAATTTGCTTTAAAATATGATGCGGAGGAATACTGCAACTTGATGGTTACACTCATCAATCAAACAACGTACATGCTTAGAAGATTGATTGAGAAGCAGCAACAGCAGTTCCTTCAGAATGGAGGAATAAAAGAAAGAATGTATCGTGCCCGTTTAGACTATAGAAATAGTCAGACGAGTCAGACAGGTCAGACAGGTCAGACAAGTCAGACAGGTCAGACAGGTCGGACAGGTCAGACAAGTCAGACAGGTCAGACAGGTCAGACAGGTCAGACAAGTCAGACAAGTCAGACAGGTCAGACAAGTCAGACGGGTCAGACAAGTCAGACAAGTCAGACGAGTCAGACGGGTCAGACAAGTCAGAAAAGCTAAAATACAGTAGATTAGGTCAACTGACAAGTTCGGAGAAGAGGCGGTCGAACTCGTTGTCAAGGTCGGTGCAGAGGCCGGGGTGGGGACGTGATGTGGCTATCGAGGCACTCCGCACAGCGGTGAGCCAGCGGAAACGCTCGTGTGTCTCGAATGCCGCCACCGGGCTTGCCGAGTCTCCTTCGGCTATCTCTGTGAATGATTGCACCTGCCGGCGGAGCACTTCAAGGTCTGACTCGCCATAAAGTGCCTGTATGCGCGTTTCATCTATCAGGACACGTGCCCGTATCCAGCGCCGGCGCTTGCACATCATGAGCAGACCGATGTTGACAAACTCCTCGCGCTCCACGCGTGGCACGTAGCGTATCAC
>CAJUIJ010000067.1 GCA_910586175.1 uncultured Muribaculaceae bacterium
GGTCGATAGTTGCCGTTTGGCTTGCCTCCCGGACGATTGTGGTTATTACCGTTGGGACGGTTATGATGGTTGCCGTTGGGTTTTCCTCCGGGACGGTTATGGTTATTCCCGTTTGGACGGTTGTGTTTATTCCCGCCGGGGTGTCTGTTCTTGTCATGGTGTTTCTCTGTGCGGTTTTCGTTGCCACGATGGCCGTTGCTATGGCGGCTGAATGCCGGGGTGGCTGAGAATAGAAGTGCGCCTGAGAGCAGTATTGATGTGAAAATATTGGTTTTCATGTCAAAATGATTTTGGTTTTATTAATAAGACAAACTTTTATGCTTATAGTTTAGTTTGGCTTGCATTCCTGAAAAGGTTATAGCAGTAGGGCTAATAGGACTGATAGGACTGATAGGGCTAATGGGGCTGATAGGGCTAATAGGGCTGATAGGGGTGATTAGGCTGATATTGTCGGTTGGGGTGGGTTGTCGGGAGCGATGGGTGTGATGGGAGCGATAAAAAAACAGGTTTATGGGGGGCGTAATTGCGGAATTTTTAGTAATTTTGCGTGTTATGGAGCAGATGAAAAAGATACAAGAGTTTCTTGCGCCTGAGTTGCAGCGACTTAATGCTGTAATCAGAGAGACGTTGCATACGCCCAACCGTATGATGGACTCCATCGTGCAGCATTACCTTGAGAAGAAAGGTAAGCAGATACGGCCTATATTGGTTATCTTGAGTGCCCGGATGTTTGGGGAGGCAGGAGCTGATGTGATTCAGGCCGGCGCGGCGCTGGAGATGCTTCATAATGCTTCGCTGATACATGATGACATAGTGGATGAAACTGCGTTGCGGCGTGGAGTCGAGACTATCAATGCCCGGATGGGGAACCATATTGCGGTGTTGGTGGGAGATTTCTTTGTATCGAATGCGTTGGCAGCAGGCATCAAGACCGGTGATGTGCGTGTGGTGCGTGCGTTGTCGGACCTCGGCAAGGAGTTAAGCCTTGGCGAGATTGACCAGATATGCAATGCAAGAGAGCATACACTTGAGGAGGTGAGCTATTTCGGCATGATACGCCAGAAGACGGCTTCGCTCTTCATGAACTGCGTGCGTATGGGTGCAGAGCTTGGAGGGGCAGGAGAAGAGGACTTGCGTTCTCTTACCCGCTATGCGGAGCTCTTGGGGCTTTGCTTCCAGATCCGGGATGACATATTTGACTATTTTGAGGATACCGAAGTAGGAAAGCCAACAGGCAATGACCTGCGTGAGGGTAAGGTGACACTCCCGTTGCTCTATGCGCTTCGTGTGGCTCCGGAGGATGAATCGCGGCCAATGCGCGACTTGCTGTTGGCCGGTGAACTCGACAAGGAGGAGATAGAGCGGCTTATCGCCTTTGCTCATCGACATGGTGGCATAGAGTATGCTTACGCGCGGATGCGCGAGATGCAGGATGAGGCCTCGCGGATTTTGACTGTTTTCCCTGATTCGGAGCCAAAGCGGGCCTTTGCCGCTATCTTTGATTATATTATCGAGAGGAAGTTTTGATGGATTTTCGCGCTTCGCGCTCACACGCCTCCAAAACCGCTATGCAGCTTGGTACGCTTCGCGCTCACATGCCTTCAAAACCGCTATGCAGCTTGGCACGCTTCGCGCTCTCACAGAACAAAAGCTGATTTATGGTTTTCTCTTTTTCTTCTCCTTTTCTTCTCCTTTTCTTCTCCTTTTCTTCTCTTTTTTTAATCTTAATTTTGCTTTATTATGGGTGAATTGCGGCGGTTTATGTATGAGGGCCGCGTTGAGGCCGGTTGTGATGAGGCCGGTCGCGGGTGCCTTTGTGGGCCTGTGAGTTGTGCTGCCGTGATTTTGCCTCCTGACTTCTGCGCCCCTGAGCTTAATGATTCCAAGCAGCTGACTGCTGCGGCGCGGGAGCGTCTGCGTGAGCAGATAGAGCGCGAGGCTTTGGCCTGGGCAGTGGTTATGGTCGAGGCTGAGGAGATAGACCGTATCAATATACTGAATGCTTCTATTGCCGGGATGCAGCGGGCGTTAGATCGCCTTGAGGTGCGTCCGGAACATGTGCTTGTGGATGGCAACCGATTCAGGCCTTATCTTGATCCGGTGCGTCAGGTGGATATACCTTGCACCACGGTGGTGAAGGGTGACGCAACTTTCATGCAGATTGCGGCAGCTTCCGTGCTTGCGAAGACTCACCGCGATGAGCTTATGCTGCGGCTCGCAGAGGAGTTTCCGGGATATGGGTGGGAGCGTAACATGGGTTATCCCACCAAGGCGCATTATGAGGGAATCTTGCGTCTTGGGGTTACTCCTTTGCATCGTAAGAGCTTCAAGCTTTTTAAGTAGTTTTTCTTTTTGGCAGGGGCAGGTGTTCATAGTTGGCCACTATGCCTGCGTAGATTAGCAGCATCAGAATTTTTGTGGTGTATGCGAGCCAGGGAGTGAATAGGTTTTCTACCCATGTGCCGGCTCCGTACAGTATGGCTGCGAGGAGGGTGTATAAGGACATGCGGCCTATCTGATAAGGGAGTGGATAGTAATGACGGCCTACGAAATAAGATATCAGCATCACGGTGAAGTAGCTTATCAGGGCGGCCCATGCAGAGCCGAGGTAGCCGTCGGGTATCCCTATTGCCGGTACTAACCAGATGTTCAGGCCGAGCATCAATATGAAGCAAATCAGAGACATGTACATGCCCCATCGGGTGCGGTCGGTGAGTTTGTACCAGAGTGATAGATTGAAGAAGATGCCGAAGCAGAGTTCGGCGACCATCATGATGGGCACTACCTGGAGTCCGGGCCAATAGGCCGGAGACACGAAGTGTTTCAGTATGGGGAGAAAATACATGACACCGAGGAAGATGAAAAGACCGAAGATGACGAAGAACTTCATGGCGTCGCAGTATGCCCGGGTCTTGTCTTCGCCCGAGGTTTTGGCCTGGGCGAATATGAAAGGTTCGTAGGCGTAGCGGAATGCTTGTGTAAACATCACCATTACGATGGCTATCTTGATGTTGGCACCATAGATGCCGACCATGGAGCGTGCCGCCTCCTCGTTGCCTTGGAAGAGATAGGGTATTATCATCTGTCCCATATTCTGGCTCAGAACCCCGGCTATGCCGAGAATCAGCAGCGGCCAGGAGTATCTGAGCATGCGGGAGAGCAGATCGGAATTGAATGCGTATCGGCGTCCCGTGAGCTCCGGTAGAAGGCAGAGAAGCACCACTATGGTTGATATGATATTGGCCACGAAAATCCAACCGATGCCGAAGTCTTGGCCTCCGAGGGGTTCGTAGAACCATGACACGAGGCCGGGGGCAGACTTCATGATGGCCGGGCAAGCGAGCAGGAAGAGGAGGTTGAGACCTATGTTAAGGCCTACGTTGAGGAGCTTTATGCCGGCGAAGCGGAGTGCCTTCTTGCGAAAGCGCAGGTATGCGAAGGGGAGATTGGAAAAAGCGTCGATGGCTACGGTGACACCGAGTAGCCATACGTAAAGTGGATGGCGCGGGAGAAGAATCAGGTTCGAGATGGGGTTGATGAAGATGGAGAGGAGTATTATGAATAGCAGCGAGGTGGTGCCTACCGAAATCAGTGAGGTGGTATATACACGCTCCGGGTCGGCCTCCTTGTTGGCGAATCGGAAGAATCCTGTCTCCATGCCATAGTTAAGGATTACGAGGGCTACTGCCGTGAAGCTGTAAAGGTAGCTGACGATGCCGTATTCCTGAGTCGGGAACAGGTATACATATAGTGGCACTAAGCACCAGTTCAGGAAGCGGCCTATTATGCTTGAGAGGCCGTAGACTGCTGTCTCTTTTGCTAAAGATTTTATTGCTGCCATTTTTTGTTTTTTCTTTTCGCGCTTCGCGCTCACACTCCTGCAAAACCGCTATGCAACTTGGAGCGCTTCGCGCTCACACTCTTGCAAAACCGCTATGTAGCTTGGAGCGCTTTGCGCTCACACAGAACAAAATCTGCTTTTTGGTTTTTGCCTTTTGCTTTTTGGTTTTTGCCTTCTGCTTTTTTTTGCCTTCTGTTTTTGCTTCGCTTTTTAGTCGAATAGGGAGGGTTGTTGGTTTGGTTGGTCTCCTAAGCGGCCTAAGTGGCGGTAGGCGAGTTCTGTGACTTCCCGGCCTCTTGGGGTTCGCTTCAGGAAGCCCTCTTTTATGAGGAAAGGCTCGTAGACTTCTTCTATTGTGCCGGGGTCCTCGCCGATAGCGGTAGCTATCGTGGTCAGGCCTACGGGTCCTCCTTTGAACTTGTCTATGATGGTCAGTAGAATCCGGTTGTCGATTTGGTCCAGGCCGTAGCGGTCTATATTGAGGGCTTCGAGGGCAGTGCGTGCTATCGGGAGGTCGATACGGCCGGAGCCGCGTACCATCGCGAAGTCTCGCACGCGCCTGAGCAGGGAGTTTGCCACGCGTGGTGTGCCACGGCTGCGGAGTGCAATCTCGCGTGCAGCCTCATCGTCAATGCCGATACGCAGCAAGCCGGCGGAGCGGCGCACTATGGAGCAAAGCAGGTTGTGGTCGTAATATTCGAGGTGACACTGTATGCCGAAGCGGGCACGAAGTGGTGCGGTGAGGCTTCCAGAGCGGGTTGTAGCCCCGACGAGGGTGAACGGGGAGATGGTCAGCTGCACCGATTTTGCGCCCGGACCCTTGTCGAGGAGAATGTCGATGCGGTAGTCTTCCATTGCGGAATACAGGTATTCCTCCACTATTGGGTGCAGGCGGTGAATCTCGTCGATAAAGAGGACGTCGTGGGGTTCGAGCGACATCAGTATGCCTGCGAGGTCGCCCGGTTTGTCGAGCACCGGGCCGGATGTTGTCTTGAAGCCCACCCCGAGTTCGTTGGCAATGATGTTGGAGAGGGTTGTCTTGCCGAGTCCCGGAGGGCCGTGGAGGAGTGTGTGGTCGAGTGCTTCGCCCCGCATGCGGGCAGCCTTTACGAAGACACCCAAGTTGTCAATGATCTTTTCTTGACCTGTGAAGTCGGAGAAACTCAATGGGCGCAGTGCCTTCTCTATATCTTTTTCCGGGCCATCCGGGGAGTTGGCGTTGTTTCTTATGTCGAAGTCTTCTGTCATAGTTGTCTTGTTGGAATCGCGCTTTGCGCTCACACAGAACAAAAGCTGCTCTGCTTTTTTGCTTTTCGGGCTTCCGCCCTCACACAACACCACGCCGGGTAGGAGGGCTTTTGCTCATCTTAGCTTTGCTTGCCAGTGGGCTTTTAGAGTCTGCCAGGGGAGGATTTCCGGGTTGCCCCGCATCGGGCGGATTGTGTGGCCGTTTAGCTGCATTGCCGCGTAGATTTGCCCTGAGGGGGCTTTTGAGAGGATTATCGTAAGGTTGGCCGCGAGTGGAGTCAGGTCTTGAATTTTCCAGTAGCGGTCCAGGTTGGTGAGATCTATATGGTCGGGCATGTTGGGAATGCCTATCAGGGATAGTAGCGGAAGGAGGGTTTCGCAATGTCCGAAATAGCCGTTGATGGCGTTGTATGGACGGCCATCGTTGAAATTGGCCAAGTTGCTGTCGGCATCGTTGATCATCTGCTTCAGGAGAGGAGATGTGGCGTGTGCCGCGAGGTCGGATAGCGGGGTGATGGAATTGCGCAGGTAGTGTCTCAGGTTGTCGGCTTGCCAGCAGGCATGGAATTCGTTGTCAGACATCCATTGTGTGGTGGGAGCCGGGAGACCATAGGCACGGTTGCCCTTCAGCACCTCATACATATCCACTGTAAGCTTGCGTAGCTTTGAGTCGGAAAGGGAGGTTGAGGAGAAGAGTCGGCGGGCCGGGGCGGCTGAGACGTGGGAGGTGACGAAATTGTCGTAGACCTTACGCCAGTTACCCTTTTCGCGATATTTTGCATAAGCCGTATCGGTGATGAAACAGCATACGAGGGGGTTGAATTGTGTGCCTTCGTCGGTGGCGGCGGTGACCCTGTCGTTTGCACGGACCAAGCTGTGGCAGAACTGATACATGGTCATGACCACGCGGGGCACGTGAGAAGATATGGCAGCGATGCGGGCCCCGGGCTTATGGAGAGGGGGGAGCAGGCGGAACATGTGCTCGCCAAGCAGTTTTTCCTCGGCAATGCCTACTTGCGAGAGGTCTCCCCAATTGTGAGTGTTGGTGGCGTTGATATGTTCCATAAGGCTGAGGAATGCCTCGCCTGTATCGGAGAGACGCCCCTCATTGCGGGCCTTGATAAGCTGTTTCATCACAGCATCTGTTTTCTTTGGTCCGGAGAGGTATCGTGCGCCATGACGGGCCACATAGATGGCCGTGACCGGCTCCAGGGAGTCGGGAAGGAAGGTTGTCTGAGTGCAGTCCTTGAAATCGTAAGGCATCATGGAGCCATCGAGGGCCGGAGGAAGAGGAGCGTATTTTGGTGCATCCCAACCGATGGCGAGGACCGGCAGGAAGGAGAAGAGAATGCAGATGATAAAAGAGTTTAGTCTGACTTTTGTCATGGTCATTACTTATTAGTTTGGGCTTTATAATATCATCAACACTTTAGGGGGTGAGTCGGTTTTTACATCCGGGCTTTTGCCGGCAGATTGCTCCATAACCGGAGAGGCGTAGCTTGTTTAGAAGCGTGTGCAGGTTATCCTTGAGGAGCCGGTGGTCAGCACCATGCGCTTGTGGTTTAGGTGCTCCACGTTTATAACGCAGGGGTTTTGCATGATGCCGAACTTGCGTAGCAGTGCGGCGTCGGGGTTGTAGGGGAAATCGAGCCCTAAGGTCTTCTTGTCCTTGTCGTAGGAGATTATTGCCGTGGCCACCGGGTTGTAGTTGTCGAGTTGGAGGAGTTCGAGCTGTATGGCTATGAAGAATCCTTGGGGATGTATGGTGGATGGTTGTTGGCCTTGCTCGAAATAGTCGATTTGGTCGATGCGCCAAAGGCCGTCTATGAGGCCGTTATCTGATGCCCGGCGGCATGACGTGAGCGTGGTGAAGGCCAGTATAATTATTAATGGTATGATTTGCTTTAATTTGGATTTCATTGTATTGGGGGATTATTTGGGGGATTGTAATTACTGACTCCTAATTACTAATTCACTTGAACCATATTGCTAATTCACTTGAACCATCCTGATTTCGAGATGGTCAGCATAGTGCCGAAAGAATTTCCGAGCAGCTTGCCATGGTCGCCGGCGAGCGACAGGGATGCCTCCCAGCCGGGGAGACGCTTGGTGTGGTACTTCACCTCGGCGAGCCAGCTGAAATTCTCCTTGGTGCGTTGGAATGGGACGTAGTAAGTGCCCCAGCTCTTGGTGTATGATAGCAGCGCGCGGTAGTCCACATTGGAAGATGGTGCGCCCTTGAAACCTACGTGGTGAGCCACAACGCGGTTGGAGTAGAATTCGAGGTGATGGTTGGCATTATATATGGGAGATGTGAGCAGGGGATTGCCTATGCCCTGACCCCAGTGTTGCCAGCCATTATATATGTAATGCCAGTAATACATGTCGCGGCCCGAAATCTGGTAATTTATATCGGGGGTGTGGTCCCAGTAGGCTGGCCCTGACTGGTCCTTGGTATAAAGGAACTCATATAGAATCTCAGAGACGAATGGATTCTTGGGGAGGCGTCCTTGCACGCCGTAGAGTCCATCTTTCCAGGGATAGTCGAAAAACATCATGGAGTGGTCCTCGAAGAAGTGCTGATAATAGAGCTTCACCATCCATCCGGAGGGGTCTTGCCATTTGAGGGAGAAAGACCAGTTGCCGAGGAAATTGCCTTCGACATTCGACTGTTCGCCGGCACCTGTGTCAGAGCCACCCTTCATGGGGAGAAGGGCTTTCAGCCAGGCTTTGGCATAGGTGGGGTGCTTGTCCCAGTGGCCGCCATTGCCATTTTCGGCCGGCCACCATGTCTTGCCTCCGAACTCGGTGTCCATGACGAGGCCGAGTTCGCCGGTGAGGGGAAACTTCCGTTCGTCGCCGCCACGGAACCAAATGCCGCGAGAGCAATAGAGGGAATTGAGGGTGTATCGGGAGTCCTTGTCGACCCATCGCTTGATCCACCAATTGTCGGTGAAGAGACCGTAGGCAATGTGGCCCTTGACGGCAAACCAGCCGTTGGTGCCCCAGAAGTCGGCATAGTCGAAGATGCCGATGCGTACCTGAGGTATGGGGCGGGCATTGGAGCCGTTGGTGAGTGCGCCTGATGAGAGTTCGGTGTCGATGAGCGGGTCAGAAAGTTCCTTTGCGCCTATCATGGCGTTCAGGCAGCGGTATTTGACCTCTGCGTAGAGCTGCTGGGGCATGAAAGTGGACTGGAAACGGTGTGCCACACCGAGGTCTACGCCGGCACCCCATGAGAAGCGTTTCTGCTTGTCGAGATCCTTGAAGGCCCCGAGACGAAGGTATAGATTGTTTCGCCGAAGCGATGAGAAGCCGAAGCGGTTGGACTGGAGCCAGAACGGGTTGTGAGCACCGGATGCGAGCGAGGCACCGAACTCCGCGTTGTAGCGGATGGAATCGTTCCATTCGGCATGGGCCGGCATGGCAGATGCCGCTGCGATAAGCAGGGAAAACAGGTAATGCTTTAGTTTCATAACGAATGCAAAATTACAAATAAAAGTGGGAAAAAGAGGTACTTCAGAGGTATAAAAAGAGGGAAAGGGGTAAAAAAAGTGAGAAAAAGCATAAAAAATTTGGTGGTGAATAAAAAAATTACTACTTTTGCAGTCGCAAAGTGCACCATAGTTGTGCAGTTGCGTAATAGTGGCCCATTCGTCTATCGGTTAGGACGAGAGATTTTCATTCTCTAAAGAGCAGTTCGACTCTGCTATGGGCTACCAATTTATAACACAAGCAAAGAAAGAGATTTTTTAAGATGGCAAATCATAAATCATCCTTAAAAAGAATTCGCCAGGCGGAGAAAAGAAGACTTGAGAACCGCTATTGGGCAAAGACAGCTCGCAACGCCGTTCGCAACGTTCGCAAGCTCACCGACAAGGCCGAGGCTACCGAGGCTTACAATAAGGTCAGCGCGCTTCTCCAGCGTCTGGGCCGAAAGAATATAATCTCGAAGAATAAAGCCGCCAACCTCTGCAGCGGCATGATGCTTCACATCAACAAGCTGGGCTAATCCCCCCTCTTGATTGATATAAACCTATCACTTCAAGCGTGAGGCGAACCCTTTCGGCCTGAAACACCGAAGTGTCATGACAGAAGCTTCCGGCTTCTTCCTGACGCCCTCCACAACAATCCACGCTTCAGCCTGAAGACAGGCGGCCCATTCGTCTATCGGTTAGGACGAGAGATTTTCATTCTCTAAAGAGCAGTTCGACTCTGCTATGGGCTACTCCCCAAATCCATCCTATCCCGGAGGTCGGTGTCAGTTTTTGCTGGTGTCGACCTCCAACTCTTTTTATTGGTGTGGCTTGCTTTCTTTTTTTTGCTTATGGATATTAGCGTAATTGTAGTTACTTATAATCAGGCAGACACTATCGGGCGCACGCTCGACAGTGTGCTTGGGCAGGTGTTTGAGGGGTCTTTTGAGGTTATAGTCGGTGATGATTGCAGCTCCGATGGCACCCGAGCTATTTGTGAGGAGTATGCGCGGCGCTATCCTGACAAGGTGCGCTATCTGCGGCGTGAGCGTAATCTTGGGGTTGTAGGCAATTATTTTGATTGTATACGCCGGGCGCGCGGTCGTTATTTGGCTGACTGTGCCGGTGATGACCAGTGGGTTGACCCGCGTAAGTTGGCACATCAGTTTGATTATCTTGAGAGACATCCTGATGTGACTGCGGTCTATACCGATTGGCTCTGCTGCAATGTGGATGGTACGGATCCTCGTCGGCATGAGCTAAGGCCGGAAGTGCATGGCATAGAGACATATGAGCGGGGTGCTCTGGTGTTTCCTGTCTTGACCAACAGCATTATGCCCCACCTATGCACGGCACTTTACAGGAAGTCGGTTGTAGAGAAGTATATGGATGGTGAGCCATCGAGATTTATGGGGCTTATGGTAGAAGATGCTGATGCTCCGCTGTCCTTGGAGGGTAGCCGGTATGTGGCAGAGGATCCTCAGATTATGATGGCCCTTAGCGCAGAGGGTCGTACTGCTGTTTTGCCTGGGGCTACGTTGTATTATAGTGTGGGTGGTGACAGCATAAGCCGTCGCCGTGATTATGGTCGCCGCTTGCAGCATTTTGTGCGGGAGACATCGCAGCAGTTGGAGATGGCTGAGCTTTTTGGTGTGGGCCGGGAGGCTCTCTCGGGGTATCTGAGGGGTAAGTTGGACTATATGTGGTCGTTGGCATGGCGCAGCGATAGCCGGGAGGCTGTGGCGGCCCTCCGGGGATTGGTGGCGAAGTTTGGGCTTCGCGGGGGAATCAAGTCAAAGATTTACGGATTGATGGTAAGGTTGAAGTGACGCATCACGGCGGCATACTGGTCGTCGTTGCGTGCGTTGCGCACGTTGTCGTGCCAAAGTCCGATATCCTGCACTTCGGTGCTTGAGATGTAGTCCCAGCCTTCGGGGTGTGGGGTCATGGTGCGAGCCACGAGTGTGCCCATACGCATCGACATCGCCTTGAACCAGATGTCGTCGGCTGAAGGGCACAGCTCATTGATAAGCCTCCAATCGGTCACGTCGGGATGTAGAGAGCCGGGAGGGTATAGAGTGCCGTTGCCGCCATATGGGAGCAGGTCGAGAGCGGGTGAGAGGATAGAGGAGTCATTGTGTCCTGCGGAGTAGGAGGTGTCGCTTACGAGGCGGAACGCGGAGTTCGTGACAATGCAGTTGGGGAAACGGTGGTGTGCACGTATCAGGCGGTCGATCATCGAAGCGTCGTATACAATGTCGTCGTCGGCTGTGATTATCAGCGCATCGGGAAATTGCCGGAGCGTGGGAATGAGTTTTTTGTAAGACCTATAGTCCGGGCAGAAGCGAACCTCCAGTCCGCGGCGCATCTGCATGAGGAGCGCCGCGGGGAGGTTGTTGTGATTCCATGAGTCGTCGAGCCAGAGTATGATGCGGTTAGGCTTTACCGTCTGGCGCATAAGCGACTCTATGGTGACGTGCACCTGCTCCACTCGCCTCGAGTAGCTTGTGAGCGAGACTATCACCTCGCGCCCGGCAATCGGTCGGGCCGATGTGCCCGGGGTGTCGGAGGTGCATAGATTGCGTTCCAGCTCCGCGCGATGAATTTCGTAGCGGAGCATGGAGGGTGAGTGGAGCAGACGCTTAAGATTGCGCGTAAGGTCTTTGAAACTCATTTACTTGAACTTCTTGGCAATATCGGTCGGGATGGCCTCCTTGTGTACGCCCACGCCAAGGGTCTTCTCGAGGAAGAAGGGCATGGAGACGTAGAGATAGCCGTCATATAGTTGGTTGGTGTCCCAGGAGTTCTTTACCTTATAGTACTTGTTGCCTTCCTGGTCGGTGGCCGTGCCGACAATCACCATGCCGTGGTCGTCGGTGGTCTCGTAGTTGTCGAAAGTGGTCTGACGGCTTTCCTGAGTCACGGTTTTCTCCTTGACGGGGCCTTTGATGTCGAAGCGGGAAGCCTCGCGGTCCTTGTCGGAGAGCTTCACCCACCGGCTGAGCTCGGTGTCGGTCATATCCTTCTGTTCCTTATCTTCGGGGAGAAGCGCGTAGCCCTTGGTCCACTTGAAACCACCCTCGGAGACATCGGCTGCCCACATCACGGTCCATCCCTTGTCGAGGGCATTGTCGACGATGCGCTGCATCTCCTCCATGGGCACGTTCATGCTTTCGGTCCAGGCCCAGTTGTGGGGAATCTCGAGGATGAAACTTGTGTAGAAGGGATGGTGCGTGTAGCTTGTCACGTTGACGAAATTTTCGGGTTCGAGGCCCATCTCCTTGGCAAACTGCTGCGGAGTGTAAGACTTGCCATTATATGTGAACGACTCAGGGGCCTTGCCGAGATAAGCGTCGAGTATGCCTACGAATCCGGGGAGCCAGGCGGTGGAGAGCTTCTTGTTTTTCTGGCCACGGCTGAGCACGGCGCGGAGGTAAGCCTCGAGCGCGTCGGCCATCTCATAGTGCGAGTGCTTGGTCTCGCCATAGTTGAGGCCGGAGTAAGCCTCCTCGGGCATTGCTCCGTAAAGTTGGGTCATATTGAGCACATCGCCCCATGAGCCACCCTGAGCAAAATTGATGGCACCGTTCATGCGCATGAACTTCTTGGCCTTGTCGATATAAGCGTTGCGGACCACCCACATCTCGGAGAGGTCGAGTTCGGGGCCACCCTTGCGCAACACATTGTCTTCAAGGGTGGAGAGACCGGAGAAAGCCCAGCAAGTGCCCGACTTGTTCTGGTCTTTAACGGAGCCGGTCTTGTTGATTTTGACGTCAGAAAACTTGAAGCCCGTTGAATCGGGGCATTCGATCTTGGGGTCGGATGCCGGGGCAACGAAATCGGTGGCGATAGCCGGTAGGGCCATAGGGGCCACTACGATAGCCGCAAAAGCGGCAGCGAGATGTTTTTTCATGATTCAGGTATCAAAATAGGTGAAAAAGGCATCAAACCGGGGATAGAAAGAGGGTTTTATGCCTTAATATTGACAAAAGTAATTAAAAAGAGGGAGAATATCAATATAATCTGAAATTTTTTTGTATTTTTGCAGAAGATTAC
>CAJUIJ010000068.1:0-8233 GCA_910586175.1 uncultured Muribaculaceae bacterium
CCCCGCCGTAGCCGAAGGCGACGGCACAGAAGCCAAGCCTTACAACTGCGCACAGATCGTGAAAGTATGTGAGGAGACCGGCACGACAGCCACCTCGCAGAGCTATTACATCTCCGGCTATGTGGTGGGCGGTGACGGCATAGACACATCTTACGGCAACGCCTCGTTCAAGCTCGCAGACTCATACATGGGTCCAGGCATATTCACAGCCTACCGCATATATGACGTAAACGGCGACAAGTTTACCGATGCCGAGAAAATCAAGATTGGCGACTTCATCACCGTCTACGGCAAGGTGGTCAACTACAGCGGCAACACCCCCGAAACCACCCAGGGTGCACAGCTCGTGAGCTTCAAGCCCGCAGCTTCTTTCTAACAATCACTAAATCTTGACACAAAATGAAATCATGCAATAAATTAGTGCTTGGCTTGGCGGTCATCTCCGCCGGTATAGCTTTGGGTGGCTGCCAGAACGATGTCGACGCACCCAAATTCGTGACTCCCGAAGCCACGATGCAGGCCAACACCACAATCAGCGAACTGAAGTCCGACCCCGCCATCTGGACAGAAGTGGAAAGCCAGGACTCCAACAATGGCGCAGTGCTCTGCCCATACAAGGATGAAGCCACGCAGACTCCCTACATCATAAAGGGACGCGTAATCTCCTCTGACGCTTCGGGCAATGTCTATAAGTCTCTCTACATCCAGGATGAGACAGGCGCCCTCACTTTCTCCATCAACCAGAGCGACATGAACGCCGCATACCATATCGGACAGGAGATAGTGGTCAACATCACAGGCCTATACATCGGCAAGTATGCCGGTCTCAAGCAGGTGGGTTGGCTCAGCTATTACAATTCCACTCCGCAGGTGGCTTTCATGGGCTATGAGCTTTTCAAGGAGCATTCAGAGCTCAACGGCCTCCCCACCTCCGATATGGCTTACGTGAACTATGGCGACCCTTATCCCGCAAATAGCCTCTACACTGTCAAGACCGACATACCGACACTCAACTCCATGTCAGGCAACACTGCCGCCGCCACAGAGATGATGAGCCAGCTCGTGGAGCTTGACAATGTGCACTTCGAGGATGCCGGCGACCTCACCTTCGCCACCGAAGATGAGTCTGTGAGCCGCAATCTCCTCGATGAGAACGGCAACTCAATCATAGTCCGCACCTCCGGCTACAGCGACTTCTGGAACTATCCTCTCCCCGAGGGCACCGGCAAGGTGCGCGGTCTGCTCAGCTACTACAACGGCACTTGGCAGGTGGTGATACGTTCCATGGCCGACTGTATCTTCAAGGATGAAGGCACGCAAAACCATCCATACACCGTCGAACAGGCCATTGCTCTCCAGGATGTAGGCGAATCCGGATGGGTGAGCGGTTACATCGTAGGCTCGCTCAAGGGCGGCGTAAGCAACGTAGCAGGCAACAATGACGTGATATGGAGCGCCAACGCCGACATGGACAACTCGCTCGTGATCGGCCCCACCGCCGACTGCACCGATGTGGCGAAGTGTCTCGTGATGCAGCTTCCGCAAGGCTCAGACCTGCGCAAGCTCGTCAACCTGCTCGACAACCCCACTATGTACAAGAAGCAAATCAAGGTGCGCGGTAATTTCGAGACTTACCTCGGCACAAATGGTCTCACAGGCAATAAGGGTACCGTCAAGGAATTCGAAATCGAGGGTATGTCTGCACCCGAAGCCACAGGCCAGGGCACCAAGGAGAATCCATACAACATCACCGCAGTCATAGAGTCTACCGAGACCCTCACGGGAGTCTGGGTGGAAGGTTATGTGGCAGGCTTCGTGGCCAAGGGTGACTTCAACAACGAGAACTGCGTATTCGCCGCCTCGTTCGAAGGAAGCAGCTCCAACTTCCGCCGCAGCACAAACATCATCCTCTCAAGCGTATCGGCTTCTCTATTCTTCAACACAGACAACTCCGTGCCCGTGGAACTCCCGAGCACGCCGGAAGACATCCGCACTTCTCTTGGCCTCAAGGACAACCCGGACCTCTTCGGCAAGAAGATTATGGTGAAGTGTGATGTAGGCACCTACCTCGGGGTGCGTGGCATACTCAAAGTCTCCGAATACGTGAAATAATCTCAGCCCACACGGGCTTACAATAATCCTATCAATGCCCGCAGCTGAGTGTATTCTGCTGCGGGCTTTCTTACAACTATGAAAAGTCTATTTTTATCTTTTTTCGCATTCCTGCTCTTTCCGCTCGCCGCATCGGCGGCCTATACCGATGGCTATTACGATGCGATGAACGGCAAGAAAAGAGAGGCACTCAAGAAGGCTGCCAAGGAGTGCGTGCAGGCTCACACCAAACTCGTCTACTCACAACTCCCCAACTATTGGCAATACTCCGACGTTTACCCCGACCTCGTGAACGGATGCAAGAGATGGTGGGATATGTATTCCGATAATGTATACCTGATACGCAACGGCCAGGCTGCCCTCAGCAGCTTCTCGGCCAACCGTATGCAGCGTGAGCATGCAGTGCCTAAATCGTGGTGGAAGAAAAATGGCGATGTGGAATACACTCCGGCCTACAGCGACATGTGGAACCTATACCCCTCCGACGGACCGGCCAACCAGGCCAAGCTCAACTATCCGCTCGGCGAGGTGCAGAGCCATACCTTCGACAATGGCGTCACCAAGGTGGGTACCGCCCGCAACGGTCAGGGTGGCGGCTCGGGCATCGTGTTCGAACCCGGCAATGAGTACAAGGGCGACTTCGCCCGCGCATTCTTCTATATGGCCACCGTATACGATGACCTCCCCTGGGTATACACCTACATGTTCCAGCAAAACTCTTATCCCTCCATGCGCGACTGGGCCATCGACATGCTCCTCGACTGGGCACGCAAGGACCCGGTGTCGCAAAAGGAGATAGAGCGCAACAACCAGGTGGAATTCTCGCAGGGCAACCGCAACCCCTTTGTTGACTTTCCCGAACTCGCCGAATATATATGGGGTGCACGCACCACCGAAGTTTTCTATGTCAAGGACCAGGGAGGCCAAGTCACGCCCCCCATCACCGGCGACCCCGTGCTGTTTGATCCCGTTAACGGCGAGGCTCTCGACTTCAACGAAGTGGCCGTGACCCAGAGCGTGTCAGCACCTCTTCATGTGCGGGGAGCCAATCTCTCCAATGCACTATCCATACGCATCACAGGTGCCGACAAGGACCAGTTCACCACTTCGATGTCGAGCATCCCCGCATACGAGGTGTGTCAGGAAAACGGTTATCTTTTCAACGTCATTTACAAGCCCACACGTGAAGGCCATCACTCAGCCACCCTCATGATATATGACGGTGGCCTGCCGATAGGCTCCGACGTAGCCGTGAAGCTCGAGGGCTGGGCTTACCCAATCCCATCGCTCAGCACCCTCACCGCATATGAGGCATCCGACTTCAACGGCTCTTCATATACAGCCTCATGGAGCAAAGCCCATGAGACTGTGGACTTCTATGTGCTAACCCGTGTCACATACCCTGAATCCGGACCGGAATCGGAGAGATTTACCGTCGACACCAACAGCCTCGTAATCTCCGACCGCGACCCGAATGTCACAGAGACCTACAGCGTGCAAAGCTCGCGTCTCGGATACCTCTCCGAACCCTCCAACGTAATCACCGTGGCGGCAGGCGCAAGCGTAATCGGCATACAAGCTGACCAACCCCTCGCTTTGGGTGCCATCCCCGGCGGCTTCCTCGTGATGCTCGACTCTACGCACACCAACCTCCGCGTCTACGACATAAGCGGCCGTCTCGTGCTGCAACAACCTGAAGTGAGCGGCGGTGAGATAATATACCTTCCCCTCGGTGTCTACGTAGTGACTACCGACCAGAACCGCAAACCTATCAAGATTGCAGTAAGATAATCAAAAACATGGAACGGTGATTTCCAATCACCAAATGGAAAGGTGATTTCCAATCACCAAATGGAAACGAGATTTCCAAATCACCAAAATATGGAGCGGCGCTTAAAAAAGCGTCGCTCCATTTCACTCATTATCCCTTTGCATTTTACAAATTATTTGCTAAATTTGCTAATTGCATTCAAGCAACTTATCAAAGTAAAACCTTAAACAACCGTAAC
The DNA here is from genome assembly GCA_910586175.1 of uncultured Muribaculaceae bacterium. Classification (GTDB taxonomy): domain Bacteria; phylum Bacteroidota; class Bacteroidia; order Bacteroidales; family Muribaculaceae; genus Lepagella. The sequence goes on from CAJUIJ010000068.1 coordinate 4,122, forward strand.
TACAACATGAACTCTTATAAAGCTCAAACAATCAAGCACTTCATGGGCATATCGCTCATGACGGCAGCCATAATGGCCGCCACCCCCGCTCTCGCTTCATATCCCGAGGGCTACTACGACTCGCTCAACGGCAAATGCGGTGTCGAACTCATGGAAGCAGTCAAAAAAGTGGCACAAGATCACAAAGTAATCAGCTACAACAGTGGTACTTGGCAAGCCTTCCACTCCACAGATGTCCGCTTAGTTAATGGTGTGGAATGCTGGTGGGATATGTATTCCGACAACAATGTCAAAGTATCCTCAGGCCACCCCGGCATGAACATCGAGCACTCAGTGGCCAATTCTTGGTGGGACGGCACTAAAAACGATGCTTATTGCGACATAGTTCACCTGAATCCCTCCAATTCCGCCGCCAACAGTGCCAAAAACAATTATCCGCTCGGAGAAATTGAAGAAGGGACAGAGCCAATATTTGATAACGGTGTAACTTTCGTAGGCTATCCTAAATCCGGTCAAGGGGGCGGCAATAAGTATGTCTACGAGCCTTGCGACGAGTACAAAGGTGACTTCGCACGAGTTTTCATGTATATGTTCACAATATACAAGGATATGAAATGGGGCACCCGTTTCACATGGATGTACGACACATCGAAGCCGCTGATGTTCAAGGATTGGGCACGCAACCTCTTGCTGAAGTGGCACGCGGCCGACCAAGTCAGCGACAAGGAGCTGAAACGCAACGACGGCATATACAAGGAGCAGCACAATCGCAACCCATTCGTTGATCTTCCCGCCCTCGCCGACCATATCTGGGGTGCAAAGGCCAACGAGCCTTTCAAGGTAGATGAAAACTATGTGCCTGACCCCAACCCCAATCCTGACCCCACAGACCCCACGACCACCAACAAGTATCTCTGGCTCTCGGAGAACGATGCCGACATGGGCGACTGGGAAGTCGACGACCGCACCCTCCCCTCGGCCGGATCATACATTTGGCAGTGGAAACAATATCAAGGTCTGCATTATCTCAACGCCAGCTCTTTCATCAATGACACACCTTACGAGTCTCTATCTTACGTGTGGAGTCCTGTAGTCTCGATGAAAGATGTCTCATCGGCCAAACTGACATTCGACCACGCAGCAAAATTCCAGACCAACTGCAAGGAGCTCTGCAAGTTCGTGGTGATGAACCATGACGTCAACGCCAACGATGCCAGCTACATCAAGGAATACAGCATCAACACCTGGCAAACTCCGGGCAAATGGACTTTCACTACATCCGAGGAGTTTGACCTTGCAGAATATTCCGGCCACAACATCAGCGTGGGCTTCAAGTACGAATCCACCCCAACCGGTGCAGACACATGGGAAATCCGCAACGTCCGCCTCGACCTCGTGCGCGACCAGAGCGGCGTGAACAGCCTACCGCAGGAGTTCGACGACTCTGACCTCGTGGAAGTCTGGGGCAACAATATCCTCGCTCCCCGAGGCGCAAGAATCTTCGACCTCAACGGACGCGAAGTGAACGGCGAAAACCTGACTCCGGGACTCTATATAGTGACAAAACCCTCTTTCCAAAAAGCTCTCAAAGTCATAGTAAAGTGAAAAAATCAGCTGCAATACTGGCAATGGCAGCAGCAATTACAGCTGCCTACGCAGAGATACCGGCAGGCTATTACCAAAGCCTCGACGGCCGTCAAGGCAATGACCTGTGCAAGGCTATCGCCAATCTCGCCGCAGGACACTCTGTCATCACATACGGCGACAAGTCCTGGAAAGCGTTCGAAAAAACCGACATCAGGATCATCGATGGCCGCTCGTGCTGGTTCGACATGTATTCCAACAACATCGTATGGCTCCCGGCCCACGATGCCCTCAACATTGAGCACTCCGTGCCAAACTCCTGGTGGGGCGGCAACAAAGGCAGCAAAGAGGCCTACAACGACCTCATGCACCTCAATCCCTCCGACCAGAATGCCAACAACAAGAAGAGCAGCAACCCGATAGGCGAAGTTGAAGACCCACGGCTGCTCGACAACGGCCTCACCAAAATAGGCACCCCGAAGCAAGGGCTCGGTGGCGGTGCTTCCACCGTCTTCGAACCTGCTGATGAGTTTAAGGGAGACTTTGCCCGCGCCTATTTCTATATATTCACCTCTTATGCCGGCATAGACTGGACCAAGGGTGACGAGAAAGGTGTGCGCTACATGCTCGACATCGACGACCGCCTCCTCCCATGGGCCGCCGAAATGCTGCTCCGCTGGAACGAGGCTGACCCCGTAGACCACAGGGAACTGACCCGCAACGAGGAGATATACAAAATCCAGGGCAACCGTAACCCCTTTATAGACTATCCACAACTCGCCAACTACATATGGGGAGAAAAAAACCAAAGCACGTTCTCCCTATCCGGCGAATCACCGGCTGAGGCAATCAACCGCCCGGAGGCTCCATTTATATCCGATGCCTGGATGACCGGTGTCAATTCCTATCTTGTGCGCTGGTGGGACAATCGTGCCCTGAACCTCTCCTACTCCGATGGCACGTTGATGCTCAGCGTGGACGGACGCGACTTCTTCGAGCCTTCCACAATAGAAATCGATGGTGCGGCGTCTGCCACAGAATCGCACACCTACAAGGCATACGTTACGACTTCTGTCGATGGCAAAACTCTCCGAAGCCCCATCACCACCATCACGCTTACGGCCCTCGCTCCCGACATCACTGACTACACGCAGGCCCGCTGGGAGAAGGTGACAGGCTCGCTAACCGACCTCGACAAGGGTTACTACATAATACTCTCATCCAATACTCTCCATCCCATGAGTATAGATGGTGGCACAACCTCCACAAAATTCATGAACGAGGCCGGTTTCGCACGTTTCGACGATGATGGTCTGCTCACCGAACTCCAGCCGCAAGCAGCCTTGGTGAAATTCGAAAAGCAGCAAGACAACAAATACAGCCTGCAAGTCTGCAACACCCACGGCAACCCCATCGGTTTCTGGAACTGCACAGAAAAGAATAAGATGAAACTCGACCAAAACACTTTCACCCCGGCCACAGCCGCACTTGGTGAAAACGACGAGTTTATCTTCACCTTCACCGAGCACGGCAGCCTTCAGTTCAACAAATCACAGCCCCGCTTCCTAAATTACTCCTCCAATCAAACCCCAATATACCTTTACCGCTTCAAAGACCTCAACGGAGGCAGCTCCGGAGTGACACAAGTCCCCGACGAGCAGCAATGGGCAGTAGGCATAGAGGGCAACGACATAATAGCCCCGCAAGGTGCCGAGATCTACAACCTCGCCGGCCAAAAGCTGAACGGCAGAAACCTCACCCCGGGCATTTACATAGTAAAAACCCCAAAACGCACCCTGAAAATCAGACTCTGATGTGCAAAAACATCGGCTATGATGTACAAGAACATCTGCTATGATATGCCAAAACATCGGCTATGATGTGCAAGAAACTCGGCTATGATGTGCAAAAACTCGGCTATGATATGCAAAAGGCTCGGGTCTGATGTGCAAAAAAAACTTGGCTCTGATGTGCAAAAACAAGATTTAGTACAATTTATTTGTATTATTTCCGAAAAGAATTTTTAATTTACAATTTTAAATTCTAATTTAGCAGCCGAACAAAAAAGCAAAAAAACGCTCACCAAAATGACCACCTAAGTGACCACCGAAAGAATCACCAAAGTGACCACCTAAGTGACCACCTAAGTGACCATCCTCCCAAAGTGCATTGCGGTTTTGGAGGTGTGTGAGCGCAAAGCGCGAAAAAAGAGAAAAAACAACCTTACCATAAAAACACATTCCTATGCTTAAAGAGACGAATGTAAACCCATCGAAAAGGTGGTGGTTCGATTCGCCGGTGACTCCGGCGACGGCATGCAGCTCGCCGGCAACATCTTCTCCAACATTTCTGCCGAAATAGGAGACGAAATCTCGACTTTCCCGGACTATCCGGCTGAAATCCGCGCCCCGCAAGGCTCGCTCAGCGGTGTCTCCGGTTATCAGGTCAGCGTCGGCAAGGGCGTGCACACCCCCGGCGATGAGGCCGATGTGCTCGTGGCCATGAACCCGGCCGCACTCAAGACTAAC
>CAJUIJ010000068.1:8243-12358 GCA_910586175.1 uncultured Muribaculaceae bacterium
GTATAATAGTCTGCGACGTCGACTCGTTCACCGCTGCCAACCTCAAGAAAGCGGAGTATACCACCGACGACCCTGTCAAGGAGCTCGGCATCGACCCCTCGCGCATCCTCCTCGTGCCTATGACTACCCTGCTCAAGAGCACCCTCGCCGACACCGGCATGGACCAGAAGGCCATTATGAAGAGCAAGAACATGCTCGCTCTCGGCGTTATCTGCTGGCTCTTCGACCGTCCGGTGGAAAGCGTGGAAGCCAAACTGAAGAAGAAATTCGCCAAGAAACCCGCCGTCTACGAAGCAAACGTAAAAGTGCTTCATGCAGGTTGGGACTATGGCCACAATACTCACAGCTCTCTCCCCACCTACCGTATAGATACCGCACAGGCTGAAGCCGGCACATATACCGACGTGACCGGTAACACAGCCACCGCTTGGGGTCTTATACTCGCTTCTGAGAAGAGCGGCCGCCCTCTCTTCCTCGGCTCTTACCCCATCACTCCGGCTACCGACATCCTGCATGAGCTTGCAAAGCGCAAAGACCTCGGCGTTAAGGCTCTCCAGATGGAGGATGAGATAGCAGGCGTCTGCTCAGCCATCGGTGCAAGTTACGCCGGCCAGCTCGCCGTAACCTCGACCTCCGGTCCGGGTCTCGCCCTGAAGTCGGAAGGTATCGGACTCGCCGTTATGGCAGAGCTTCCGCTTGTCATAATCGACGTGCAGCGCGGAGGACCCTCTACCGGTCTTCCCACCAAAACCGAACAGACAGACCTCTTCCAGGCCCTCTATGGCCGCAACGGTGAGTCTCCCCTCTGCGTGCTCGCTGCCGCAAGCCCCACCGATTGCTTCCACATGGCTTTCGAAGCCGCACGCATCGCCATGGAGCATATGACTCCGGTAATCCTGCTCACCGACGCATTCATCGCCAACGGTTCAAGCGCATGGCGCATACCCGAACCCGGTGACTACCCGGAGATTCATCCCAACATCCTCCCCACCGAGATTCTCGAAAAGGGATGGAAACCATACGACCGTGACATCAAGTCGCTCGCAAGATACTGGGCTCTCCCCGGCACACCCGGAGCAATGCACCGCGTAGGTGGTCTCGAAAAAGACAACAAGACTTCTGTCATTTCGACCGACGGTACAAACCACGAACTGATGGTGCAGTCTCGCCGTCGCAAGGTGGAACTCATTGCTGAGGATATACCATTGATGGAACCCATGTGCAACGCTGATGCCGACACCATCCTGCTCGGATGGGGTGGCACCTACGGACACCTCCTCACCGCGGCCAACCAGCTCAACGCCGACGGACACCCCATAGCTTTCTGGCAGTTCCGTTACATCAACCCTCTGCCCAAGAATGCTCTCGAGGTGCTCAAGAAATACAAACGCATCATCGTGGCCGAACTCAACACCGGCATGTTTGCAGACTATCTACAGTCCAAACTCCCCGGCAAGGAGATTCTCCGCATCAACAAGGTGGAGGGCCAGCCCTTCCTCGTGCGTGAAGTCGTGGAGGGTGTGATAGAACATATGAAAAATAACGCTTAATCCGGAGTGACCAAGATGGAAAACAACAATTATTCCGCATCAGATTATAAGAATTCTCAGAGCGCACGCTGGTGCCCCGGATGTGGCGACCACGCGATCCTCAATGTGCTGCACAAGGCTATGGCCGAAATCGGGGTCGCCCCCAAGGACACTGCCGTTATCTCAGGCATAGGTTGCAGCTCACGCCTCCCTTACTATATGAACACATATGGCATGCACACCATACATGGTCGCGCTGCTGCCATAGCCACCGGCGTAAAAACCGCCAATCCCGAACTCACCGTATGGCAGATCTCGGGCGACGGCGACGGCCTCGCCATCGGCGGTAACCACTTCATTCACTGCGTGCGCCGCAATGTGGATATCAATATGCTGATCCTCAACAATAAGATATATGGTCTTACCAAGGGTCAGTATTCACCCACTTCCGACCGTGGCACAGTGTCGAAGTCTTCACCCTACGGCACCGTCGAAGACCCCTTTATACCTGCCGAACTCTGCTTCGGAGCACGTGGCAATTTCTTCGCCCGCAGCTTCGACATGGCTCTCCAGACCACACAGGAGTGCATGGTGGCAGCCGCCCGCCACAAGGGCGCAGCCGTGGTTGAGGTGCTCCAGAACTGCGTGATCTTCAACGACGGCATACACAGCTACTTCGCCGACAAGGAGAAACGTGCTGACCACACCATCCACCTCGTGCATGGAGAGAAGATGCTCTTCGGCAAGGACAACAGCAAGGGACTCGTACAAGATGGCTTCCTGCTCAAGGCAGTCACCATAGGCGAGGATGGCTACACCATCGACGATGTGCTCGTGCATGACGCTCACTGCGCATCCAACTTCCTGCAGCAGCAACTCGCCATGATGGATGGCCACGAACTCCCGCTCGCCCTCGGCGTGATCCGCGACTATCAGGCCCCCGTATACAACGAGGAAGTATGGCGTCAGACCTCGGAAGTGCAAGCAAAATACGGCTTCACCTCCCTGCGCGACATGATAATGAAAACCCACGAAACCTGGGAAATAAAATAAACCTGGGAAATAAAATAAAGGAAGCCATCTCCCCAAGAGGAGAAGCAACCATCCAAAAAAAGAAATCCAAAAAAGACAACCAAAAAAGACATCCAAAAGGCGGAGGCACAAAAGTGCCCCCGCTTTTATTTTCACCACCAGGCCAACACCCACCACACCAATCAGCCACTAAAGTCCCTAAAGTCCCTAAAGTCCTTAAAGACCCTAAAGCCACTAACCAAAAAAAATTAGAAAAAATCCTCTTGCACTTTACAAAATTTTAGCTATTTTTACGCCATAAATCTAATACCACCGTGGCCGGTGACTTTTTGGCAGTTCTCAGCCTCATCGACCACGAATATCAAATCTTATTCATGAAACTCTTTCGCTCTTTAATCATGGGCTTACTGTGCACCGCCGCAACGGCAGCCGCACAAGACCGTCCTCCTCTCTTCACTATCGGCAACCCCTCCGACTCTCTCGCATACGAGAAAGTCAAGATTGGCATGGATGCCCGATTCGACTTTGCTTTTGATGCCATAGAGCATGAACACGATGAAGCCGGATTCCATGGCCGCTACCTCAACATCATGCTCGACGGCCACATTATCCCCCAACTCTCATACCACTGGCGTCAACGTCTCAACAAGTTTGGCGAAATGAAAAATGATGTGTTCGGAGCTACCGACTGGATTTACCTCGATTGGTCTCCCTCATCACATTGGAACCTCACTGCCGGCAAAATGGTGCTCGACGTAGGCGGCTACGAATACGACAACGCCCCCATCAATGAGTACTTCTCATCGCTATTTTGGAACCATTTCGCCTGCTATCAGTTCGGTGTCGGTGCCCGCTACAACTTCAACGGAGGCAAGCACTCTCTCAGCTTCCAGTTTACCAACTCGCCATATGCCGACCGCCTCGGCGACTCAAACTTCGCCTACAACCTGATGTGGCGCGGACACATGGGCTTCTTTCACACTTTATGGTCGGTCAACCTTATGCAGTACGGACACGGCCACTTGGCCCAATTCATATCGCTCGGCAACCGCTTCGAATTCGGCAATTTCTACCTCGACCTCGACCTCCAGAACCGCCACTCAAGGCATGAGAAATTCTGGTTTGGCGACTGGTTCTGCATAGCGAAAGCCAACTTCCGCATCAACCACCACTTCGACATCTTCGCCAAAGGAGGCTACGAACGCTGGAAACCGGAGTTTGAAGAACCCGAGGCAATAGAATGCCCGCTATATGGAGCAGGAGTGGAATACTATCCCCTACGCAACAGCCGGGACCTCCGCATCCACGCCGCCGTAGACCTCTGCCACGACGACAACGACACCCGCCGCCTACAAGCCCAAATAGGCATAACCTGGAAAATGGACATCTTCTCCTGGCGCTAAGAAAGACAAAAAAAACAAAGCCCTAAAAGTCCTTAAAGACCTTAAAGACCCTAAAGACCTTAAAGACCCAAAAGACCTTAAAGACCTTAAAGACCCTAAAGACCCTAAAGACCCTAAAGACCCTAAAGACCCTAAAGACCCTAAAGACCCT
>CAJUIJ010000069.1:0-5037 GCA_910586175.1 uncultured Muribaculaceae bacterium
TATTAACTATTCATTATTAACTATTCATTATTAACTATTCATTATTAACTATTCATTATTAACTATTCACTAATAACTATTAATTATTCATTATTAATTATTAATTCGTTTTGGTACCGGGTCATATCCACTGCCTCCCCAAGGATGGCATCTGCATATGCGTTTTAGTGCCAGCCATCCACCTCTCATTATGCCATGCTCCCTGATTGCCTCTATGGCATATTGGCTGCAAGTGGGCGTATATCGGCATGCTGACGGAAACATCGGTGAGATGCAAAGCTGGTAAAATCGTATAGGCATTATAAATATAGCCCTCCCAATATCCTGAATCCTTTTCTTCATAGTATTTCTATAGTCTCTCTCCTATCTTCCGGAGCAGTTTTGCCATCTTCCTTTCTATCAGCGCATAGTCAACATTCTCTGAGTGCATGTAAACGAATGCCACCGATAGCGTGCCCACGCCTCCGAGTGTTTCAATCTTATCGAGCAACGCTCCCTTCTGCAAGCGGTAAGCCTCGCGGATGCGGCGACGGAGCAGCACCCTGTCCACTGCATGCCTGCGCTTCTTTTTGGGCACCGTAACCATCATCTGCACCTTTGCGATTCGCTCGGGGAATGCCCCGCGAAACACCCCGGCAAGCTCTTCCTCCCCTATGAGGCGGTATGTGACCCTGAGCGGAAACTCATACAAGCTCTTACCCTCGTCAAAGAGCTTATCAACCAAGCTCTTATGCCGAAGTCGCTCTGCCTTTACAAATTTATTGCGGTTGTTTTCTGCCATTTTTATCCTTAGTCTGTGAAGCTCCCCTTGATTACAAACTGCAAATTTAAGAAATTAAACCTCCTAATCCAAAAATGCGTTAATATTGAAAAGCAAAAAATCAAAACTATGAAATCATACTTAATAAGTTTTGGCAATTCTAAAAAATATCGTCTTGATATTCAAGATGATAATTCGTCAACCATATGTGACCTGAAAAAATCTGTGGCCGACTATATCTCTGCCAATTTTCCGGCAGTGGCCGATAAAAATTTCTATGAGTCGATGATTGTCAAGCAGATACCTGAAAATCAATCTCGCGATTATGATGGTTATCCGGTTTTCTCTGCCGAGTCTCTGCATGAGATCGAGGGTGTCCTCTCATGTGAGATTCACGATATGGAGGATGTAGCTATACTCAATCGTAATGCCCCTTACGACGACAAGTGATTAAGTGCGTTCCGAAGCAGCCCTTTGCGGCCGGCCCGGCGCAGGCAGCTGTTTTTCGGTAGCGGTGCCATGCTCTCTATATCTTCGGCCCGAAGCCCGGTTATGGCCTCAAGTGCGGACTCCATGCTCCTCGCATCTGTGTGGTTGTGGGGGCATACGCTGACACACCGGTCGCAGCCAAACAAGGTGTTGCGTCCCGCCTCTGTTTGCATTGCCGACATGTGACGTTCATCTTCCCATTCCCCTTTGTGCTCTATGCTGAGGTAGCTGAGGCAATGGTTGCAGTCGATTATCCCCTCTTCTCCGAGTGCCCCGGCGGGGCACGCCTTGCGGCATCTTCCGCAGTGTCCGCAGTCACCCTCCATCGGATTGCCTGCCGGAAGCTCCGCTGTTGTCAATATCTCGGCCAGTATTACCTTGCTCCCCACCCCGGGGACAATCAGCATCCCGTTGTCGCCGATTATGCCGAGTCCGGCTCGCCATGCCCAATATCGTTCGGCCACAGGCGCCGAATCAACGCATATGCGCCATCCTTGGTTCTCCGCACCCAATAATTCCCCTACTCCGCTTTCGCGCACCCGTCGCTTCACCCAGTCGTGGTAGTCAGGAAGCAACGCATATTCAGAAATAACAGGCAATCGGCTGTCGCGCACCGGGCCGACGGCATAGCTGAATGCAACGCAGATAACGCTACGGCATCCATCAAGCAATTTGCGCGGGTCGCAACGCAAATCCATATGATTGTGCATATACCCCATCCCGGCCTCTTGCCCGGTGGCAAGCCACCTCTCATATCGCTCCTTGACTTCCGGAGGCACCTCATCGGCTGTGGCAACACCGAAGGCGCAAGCCCCCACTCTCCTTAGCCTTCCTTCTATCTTATCTACCATTTACCCTTTACGCCCGAAGTCCGCCGGTATCTCCCCCCAGCGGTCGGTCTCCCATTTCCTGATTTTCACATCCACACTGTGCGAGTTGAGCCACGACAGTGCCCGCTCCATCAGTTGGAAACTTTTTTCAGTGCCGGCATTACGCGTAAGCTGCGTCTTTACCTTGCGGTTGCGCACCCATGCCATTCCGGTCACGGAGTCGCTGTAGATGGTATGCTTCTCACCGCGGGCAAACATCAGCGACAATGCGTGAACAATTGCCAGAAACTCCCCGATATTGTTGGTGGAATGTTCGATAGGCCCCACGCGAAACAGCTCGCGGCCTGTCATAAGTTCCACGCCGCGATATTCCATGCGTCCCGGATTGCCGGAGCAAGCCGCATCCACGGCCCAGCCGTTCAGGTCAACTTCAGGATTGCTCATATAGTCGGGCTGTCCCGAAGCCGGCATATTCTGTCGTTGAGCCTCAAGAAGCAAGCCTCCAAGCTCCCGACGGTCATCCCTCTGAGTGCCACGCCTGAAAGCCTCTGCCGCCTCCGCAGCAGAAGTATAACCCTTGATAGAGGCTCCCGGATAATCATCAATCTGGTCCAAAGCATCCTGAAGGTCATCATAAACCCCCGGCTCCCGTCCCACCCAAACTACATAATATTTCTTCACGACAATCTTTCTTTCAATCAATTATCTCCAATCCTATCTTGTCATGTTCACACTTCCTCGCGGTAGTGGTAGGCTGCGCGAAGCGTGTCGAAAGCGGCCGGCGCTCCCCGAAGCGCTGCGGTGTCAACCCCGGGGTCGTATGAGGTGATTATTTTTTCGCGCGTAAGCCCCTCTGTGCCTTCATAACGGCCTGTCAGTCCATTGAGGTCTGCCGGAAGCCCCAAGACTTCTCTGACAGCCTCCAGGGCCATCCGTGTGGCCCGCTCCTTGCCTTGGCGTGAGTAGCCTGCTATATGGAAGGTGCCATATTCCACTTTGTCGAGCAATTCGGCATCTACATCCGGTTCTCCCTCCCAGGTGTCGATTATGGCCCGTATACGTCCGCTCATCACTTCACTTTTCAATGCCGCGAAGTCCACAACCGGCCCGCGGGCAGCATTTACAAGAAGTTTGCCGGGCCTTAACAGCTCCAACTCCCTCTCCCCTATCAGATGATAGGTCGCATGCTCGCCGCTGCTTATTAGCGGAGTGTGCAGTGTCACTGCATCGCTCTCTGCAAGCACACGTTCAAGTGAAGCATATTCTATGCCACTTTCTATACCCATGGCTCTCTCTTTCGCTTCGCGCGGCGGGTCACTGACCAGAATCCTGCATCCGAGTTCGTTGCCCCAAGCATGCACTATGCCTCCCACATTGCCACATCCCACTATGCCCAACGTGTCGCGCTTAGGGTCGAATCCGCATCGTAGCAGAGAGCTCCATACATATTGAGCCACCCCCGGTGCGTTGCAACCGGGCGCATTCCTCACCACAATCCCGTTGCTTTCACACCACGCCAAGTCAATCTGGTCCATACCGATGGTGGCAGTGGCAACAAGACGTACCTTGGACTCTCCCAAAAGCTCCTCGTTTGCGCGGGTCCGTGTCCTTATGATGATGGCATCAGCATCTTTTACTATCTCCGGTGTGAAACCGAATTGATCCACGTATACCACTTCGGCTATTCCTTCAAGTCTTCCCTTGAGGTAGGGTATGTTGTCGTCTGCAATTATCCTCATAACTGTATATGGATATCGAATGAGTTCGAGTCTGCATCATAAATCACCATCAGCACCAGCCCTATCACGTAGAGCAAGCTGAGTGCCATCAGCCATCGGCCTCCACGATATATGCTGCGCAATGCAAACAAGTTGCCAAGCTGTATGGCGGCAATCATATAGAGTGTGCAGAGATACACCACCATGTTGTTGGCGTCGAATATCATGCAGAGCACACATGCAAGGCCGAGTATATCTATCACAAGGTTATATAGCCGGCGTTGTGTATTGCCAGCATAGAGCCTTACCATATTGCCCAACGCCAATATTAGCGTCAGAAGCAATGTAACCCCGATATTTATCCCGCCCACCAAGAGTGTAGGCAGCGATGTGAACCCGTTGAAGAGATTCGTCATAGTCGGCATAGTGAAGTCTTCAAGACTCACGATACCCATGCCCAATGCCACCCAGTATGGGGCCGCTATGCCGAGCAAGTATGCCACAAAGCTTTTGAACCGAAGGCATTTGAGCACTCCTGCTGCAATGAGGTAGACGGGCAGCAGGAATATGAAGGCATACTGTATCATGGTGCCGAGCGATATGATAGTGGCGGTCACACATAGCTCCTGTGAAGCGTTTCGCTTGCCGTAGCAGCCAAAAAGCAATGTCATGCAGATTAAGTTGGCCAGCGCGAACAGTCCGGAGGTCGACATGCACCCCGAGGTCCACAGGTTTGAAGATACCATGATGGCAAACATGCCCGTCATCACAGTGTCGGAGCCTTGCACAAAGGTAAATTCCCTATTTACTATATGTAGTGTAAATACAGTGATAACCAATACTATAGTATTGGCTACCCAGCCCCACAGGTCGCTCATCCCCCATGCGTTGGGCGACGGCAGGCAGATACCCATATCGCCGCCAAGGCGCGGAGGCACTCCCACAAAATGTGCGAGTGCAACCATAGCAACTGATGCTAACAATGCTAACAGCAGTCCCTCCGAACCCATCGAGTGCCTGTGAATCATTCTTCTGTCTCGCCCTTGTTCTTGCGTTTGCGGAAGTGTACACTGTTGATTACCACGCTATGTTCCTCTCCTATCTGTGGTCCGCGGTTGGTAATCTCTCGGGGCTTCTTCCAGTCAGGTCTCCCATCCTGTCGCTTGCCTCCGCGCCAGTCGCGTCGGTCATCGCGCTTGAAGTCCTTGCGGTCGTCACGCTTGAACTCGCGTCGGTCATC
>CAJUIJ010000069.1:5137-12470 GCA_910586175.1 uncultured Muribaculaceae bacterium
GCTTGAAGTCCTTGCGGTCGTCACGCTTGAACTCGCGTCGGTCATCGCGCTTGAAATCCTTACGGCTGTCAAAGCCTCCCTTCTCTTCTTTATGGTAGGGCTTCGGCTTGCGGTCGTTATGGCCATATTTGCGGGTCTCTTTGCGCCACTCCTCATCCGACACGCGTTTCATCTTGCGGGGACCCCGGTCGCGCTCTTCATCATCAAAGCCTTTTACGCTGCCTCCTTCCGAACGGAAGTCGTTATAGCGGCCGTCAAACATCACGTACTCCCTCAGCATACACTCAAGGCTACCGTTGAGAAGCGGAATCTTTACTGACGGCTTCAAGCCGATATTGTCAAACAATGGGTCGTCCAGACCAATCACCCAGGCGTGCCATCCGGCGAAGTTTCGCTTCAGGTTGGTGCCGATATTCTTATAGAGTACCTCGATATCATCCGGACGCAGCCTGCGGCCATACGGAGGATTCATCACCAGCACTCCGGCCTCCGGATTGTCCACCCATTCAGCCATGTCGCGGCAACTCAGCTCTATCATATCTTCGACCTGTGCCGACTTGATGTTGCGGCGTGCGGTCTGCACGGCCTCCGGGTCTATATCGCCTCCATAAATCTTGAAAGCGAACTCCCGTTCCTGGCTGTCATCATTATAGAGGTCTTCAAAGAGATCTTTGTCGAAGTCAGGCCATTTCTCAAACGCAAACCCTTTGCGATATATGCCGGGATTGATGTTGGCCGCTATAAGGGCTGCCTCTATCAGGAATGTTCCCGAACCGCACATCGGGTCAGCGAAGTTGCTTTCTCCGCGCCAGCCGGTCTGCATGATTATACCCGCTGCCAAGGCTTCGTTGATAGGTGCCTCGGTAGAGTCATCACGGTAGCCGCGCTTCGACAGTGGCTCGCCGCTTGAGTCGAGAGATATCGTCACACGGTTGCTGTCTATATGCACGTTGAGCATGATATCGGCATCGGTTACACGCACCGACGGACGCTCTTCTCCCATGTCGCGGAAGTGGTCCACTATACCATCCTTAACGCGATAAGTCACAAATTTAGAGTGTGGAAAATCGCCGCTGTTCACTGTGGAGTCAATCATGAAAGTCGTCTTGGGACTCATATATTTCTCCCACTCTATGTCGCGAACCATATCATAAAGCTCATCCGGATTGTAGGCCGTGAACTTCTCTATCGGCTTCAATATGCGCAACGCTGTGCGGCAGCAAAGATTGGCCTTGTACATCAACTCAAGGTCGCCCTCGAAACTTACCATCCGACGCCCTGTCTCCACGTTTTCCGCGCCAAGGCTTATCAATTCGTCGCGAAGCACATCTTCCAGTCCCTGGAAGGTCTTGGCTACCATCGAATACTTATTTTCCATCACTCTCTTTTATTCGCTTTTTTATTTTCGCTTTTTTAATTCTCGCTATTTTAGTTTTAACTTATAGGTCAAATAAGTCTTATAGGTCTAATAGGTCAAATAAGTCTTATCGATCATATTGGCGGCCTTATTGGCCTTATTGGCCTTATTGGTCTTATTAGCCCTATTAGCCCTATGAGTTAGCCTTATTAGCCCTATGAGTTAGCCCTATGGCTTAGTCTTGTTGGCCCTATCTTGTCAGAATGTTATTGGTGCACTTCCGTCGTTGTGGCTATGTGCATGTGCCTGTGGCTTCTCCTGTGTTTCCGCACCCTCCGACAGCTTGCGGAGCTTCTCAGTGATCTGCTGGTTGCGGTTGTAGGTCGGTGTGCGCTCCATCAGTGCTATCGACTCGTGGTCGTCAAATTGCCACGGCTTCAATATCACATATTTCAGTCGCGCGTTCTCACGCTCTTGCTCTTTGAGCTTCTCGAATCCGTAAGTCTCAACTATCAGCTTCTCTTCGACACTCTCTTGCTGGGTAGCCTCTATGGTTTTCTCTTCGGGCATAGCCATCACGATTTTCTCGTCACCATCCTGAATGGTCACATCGAATCCGGATGCCAGCACCGTGATCTTGACCTTATCTCCCATCGACGGGTCATCTCCGATACCCCACTTCACGTCGATGCTCGATGGCAATTTTGATGTGAAGTTGTTGATTTCGGCTATCTCTTCCGCCCTTATCGGGTTCTTGCTCTCTTTCGCACATATAAACTTGAAGAGCAGTCGCTTGGATGTCAATATGTCATGACGCTTAAGCAGGGGTGAGTGCAGGGCGTTCTGAAGAGCGTCGGTGATACGGTGCTCCCCTTCCCCTATCGCTGTCGAGATAATGGCTGACCCACTATCTTTCAATGTGGTCTTCACGTCCTGGAAGTCCACGTTGATGTAGCATTTCTCCGATATGATGTCTGAGATGCTTCGGGCGGCGTTGGCAAGTGTGTCGTCGGCCTTGCTGAATGCGTTGAAGAAGTTGAAGTCCTTATAGAGCTCTATGATGTTCTCGTTATTGATGATGAGAAGTGCATCCACATATTTCTTCATCTCCTCGGCTCCGGCGAGGGCCTTGATGATCTTTTTCTTACCCTCAAACATGAAAGGTACTGTCACGATGCCGATCGTAAGCATTCCCGCTGCCTTGGCTTCGCGGGCCACAACCGGAGCGGCACCGGTGCCGGTGCCTCCTCCCATGCCGGCTGTGATGAATACCATCTGTGTCTCATCGTCAAAGAGGGCTTTGATTTTATCTATGTCATCCTCGGCGAATTGTCGTCCCACCTCCGGCACATTGCCGGCTCCGTAGCCGGGGCCTATTATAACCTGAGTGGGCACCTCCGACATCTCGAGCGACTGTTTGTCGGTGTTCAATACCACAAACTTTATCAACGGTATGTTCTGCCTGTACATGTAGTTGACGGCGTTCACGCCGCCCCCGCCTACGCCTATCACTTTTATTATGGACTTCCCCTCAGACTCCGCGTCGAAGTTTGACGAATCCATTATATCCCGGTCCATATATTCCATTGCTCTTTACTTTTCAAGTTGTCTTTTTCCCTAAATCCGAGTCTCTTATTACTCTATTCCAACAGGTCGGAGTCATCTTCGTCGGGTGCCGAGAAGAATTTCGCTATGTTGTTTTTCCATTTGCCGAATAGCTTCGAACCCTCTTTCTTATTATGTTTCTTGCTTTCACGCTCTTCCTCGGGTTCATCCTCATATCCTTCGCCTGTGACCGGCAGGTTTTCACGCTGCGGTTCCTCAAGACATACTGCATCCGAAACGCTTGCGCCCGAATATAATATGCTCGCCACTTGCAGTGTCTCGGATGTCGGGGCTTTTGCCTCCTCCATCCTTATGTATTCGGGCAGCTGGCCGCGTCTTACGGTAAGGGCTGTCTGCTTGGACAGTAGGTCGAGCATTCCGTTGAGCTTCGACCCTCCTCCTATGCACACGAGGCCGGCCGGCAGGTCGCTGTCTTTCATGCCGGCATATTTCAGTTGCTCCACGATGTTGGCGACAATCTCTTCCGAGCGTGCCACAATAAGGTTGCTCACCTCGGCCATGCGCACGCCGTTCATATTCAGATTTGACCCCACCTCCCGTGCTATCGCGTTGCCATAGTTGGTCTTTATGTTCTCTGCCCGCTCTTCAAGCACGTTCTGCGTGGTGATGTCGCGGGTGATATTGCGGCCTCCCAATGGCAGTGTGGCAAGATAGCGCAGTGCACCATCCTTGTAAATTGATACCGTGGTGGTCTCCGCACCCATGTCGACAAGCATACATCCAAGACGTTTCTCTTCGCTTGTAAGAAGCACCTGCGCTGTGGAAAGTGGTGTCACGACTATGCCGGCTATATCCACCCCTATCTTGTCTACGAGCGTGCGTTGCAGGTTGCGCTGCAACTCTTTGCGGCATACTATCAGATCATAGGTCGCAGATATGTTGTTGCCAATCTCTCCCTTAGGCGATTTTGTCTCTCTTTTGCCCACCATATAGGCTCGCGGAATTGCATCTATAACCTCGAGCGAGGAATCTATCGCTGTGGAGAGTGCTTTCTTGCGCAGGTTGTCGACTATCTCTTGAGTTATCTCGGTGTCGTCGGGCAAGTGAATGCCTACATCTGTGCTGATACTGCGCAATGACCTCCCCGCGAGCCCAACGTAAAGGCCCGTGATTTCTAACGGCGCAACTGCCTGATTGCGCTGCAGCTTGTCGAGAACTCGGTTGATGCGCATCGAACTCTCCTCCAGGTTGTGGAGTATGCCGTAGCGCACGCTCTCCACACCTTTCTCTTGCTCTGTCGCTATTATGGTGAGATGGCCGTCGGCATACATCTTGCCCACCGCAGCCATTATCTTCGAACTGCTTATCTCTATGGCAGCAACATATCTTTCTTGATTCATATTTCGCCCTTTTCTTAGTGCGTATGCTGTTTTTTAGTGCGTCTATTTAAGAGTTTATCCTTGACTCTGCTTTGTGGTGTCGCTCATGGCTGTTGGTTTGGCACCCGCAACTTCTGTAGCGCCCCCTACTGCCGGTAGTGTTGCCTCCTCGAGGTCCACCTCTTCCTCATATTCCTCGGCGTGGTTCAGCTTGCTCTTGTCGCGGCGTGTCGCCACTATCTGTCCACGATATTTCACCGAAATCGTGTCATATTCTTCCCACCCCTTGTAGGGCATGACATTGCGGTAGAACATTGCCAACATCCGTTTCTTATCGTCAAGACGTGTAGTGTCGCCGAAGTTCACCACATGACCGCGTATCCTGGGTATCAATATCAGGTTGCTCTTGCTCTCTGCATTTATCATGCTCACAAGCTCCGACAGCATCGGGTCTTTTTTCACATAGTTGACAAGCGGCAATATATCTTCGGGCGAGAAACTCCGGTAGAATCGTCCCGTCACCACCGGCACGTCGCTGTAAAACTCTGCATTCGACACGATATGCTTCCCCGCACGGTTTATGTAGTATGAGTTGTCTCCGTAGAATACGCGCATCACCGGCACCAACGGAACAATCCTGACCACAAGCTGACCGCGCGATGACACCATGCAGTTCACGCTCTCGAAGTTGTTCGAACGCGACAGGTAACGCTCCACCTCTGCGGTGTTGAGCCCGTGCAGCGGCATACCCACAAGTTTGTAGGGATAGTGGCGCAGCTCCTCTTTCACACCATTGCGCACCACGGAGTCCATTGCTGCGTTACCCTCCACTTCTATCGTGATGCCGGTGCACACATGCTCGCTCGCCACCTGATTGGCCCATACGGCTACTGCTGCCGCATATCCTATCAGTAGCGTCAAAATACTAATTTTGATTATTTTGCTCGTTCGCGCTTTCAATTTCCTGTGAGTGATTGCTTGATTGCCGGCAGCATCCGGTCAAGGTCTGCGGCGCCCAAGGTCATAAGAATTTCAAAATTACTATTTTTTATCAGTCCAAGCAAATCTTTTCGCTCGCAGTAGCTTTTTTCTTTACTTTTTACTTTGTCGAGTATGCTGTATGTGCTCACTCCCTCTATCGGAAGTTCTCTTGCCGGGTATATTTCGGGCATTATGACCTCATCGGCTTCCGATAGTGCCGCTGCAAACTCGTCGGCGAAGTCGCGTGTGCGTGTGTACAGGTGTGGCTGGAAGATGACGCTCAATTTGCGTCCCTGCCACAGTTTTTTCACTGACCGTATCGATGCAAGTACTTCGTTGGGCGAATGTGCGTAGTCGTCAATAAGCACGGTCCCGGTCGCGTTGTCGGGTTCGCTTCCATCAAGCCATGTCTCGAACCGCCGCTTGGCACCTTTGAAGTCTGCCAGACCTCTCTTGACCTCTTCGTGAGTAGCACCTGCATGAAGAGCGGCGGCGGCTGCGGCCACGGCGTTGTCGATGTTGATTTCCACCGGCACTCCGGGCTCCATTCCCTCTATTCGTACACCTTCAGGCCCTATGAGAGTGAAACTGACCTTGCCGTTGCCTATTTTTATATCTTCTGCATGCCAGTCGGCATTTGCGTCGCTGCCGCTGTATGTCTCTGTCGTCACCGAGGCTTTGGTGTCGGGCTTCATCTTCAATCCGCTGTGAAGCAAAAGCACTCCACCTTCGCGTATCAGCGATGTGAATTTGCTGAAGGCCTCAAGATAGTGCACCTCGTCGCCATATATATCCAAATGGTCCGGATCGGTCGACGTGATAATGGCTATGAAAGGGGAGAGGTGGTGAAATGAACGGTCATATTCATCAGCTTCTATCACGGTGTAGCGCGACTGCTCCTGAAGCACTAAGTTGCTGTCTATATTGCGCAATATGCCTCCTAAGAAGGCTGTGCACCCCACCGTGGAGTTGCGCAGTATGTTGGCTATCATCGAACTCGTGGTAGTCTTGCCGTGGCTTCCGGCCACGCATATGCCATCCGTGCTCCGTGTGATGCGACCCAACAATGCCGCACGCTTTATCACCTCGAAGCCTCCCTCTCTGAAGTAACTCAGTATCTTGTTGCTGTCAGGCACAGCCGGCGTGTAGACAACGAGGGTAGTGGTAGGGTTGCGAAAAGCTTCCGGTATCTTCGCGGCATCATCTTCAAATGTCAATTCCGCTCCCTCGCGCTCCAGATGCTTCGTGAGTTCGGAAGGGGTGCGGTCGTAACCTGCCACACGCACTCCATGTCGAAGATAATATCTTACCAAGTTGGCCATGCCGATTCCCCCGGCCCCTACAAAGTATATATTTCTCATCAAATATCTAACATTATGTTAAATTGCCCTGATTATCTTAACAACTTCATCCACGATTAGTTCGTCGCTGTCGCGTACTGCCATTTTGCTGATGTTATCGCGCATGCGTGCCAATCGCTCTTTGTCGCCCACCAAGTCCATGATGGTCTTGGTCAGTAGTTCCCGAGCGTCTGCGTCGGTCACAAGCACTGCTGCATCGTTGTTAACGAGTGCCATTGCGTTCTTGGTCTGGTGGTCTTCCGACACATTGGGCGATGGCACCAACACGCATGGCTTGCCGAGCAGCTCCAATTCGCTTATCGACCCGGCGCCGGCACGGCTCACCACCATGTCGCTTGCCGCGTAGGCCGATCCCATGTCGCTGATAAATTTTGTCACTACCACTCCGGTCATTCCTTTGGCGGCTTTCTCAGCCCTGTCACCGAAGTTCTTGCCGGTCTGCCATATCACCTGGATGCCTGACTCTACAAGCTTGCGGAGTCCGTGCTCCATGCTCTCGTTGAGCGTCAGTGCTCCCAACGAGCCTCCCACCACAAGCACCGTGGGCTTGGCGGGATGAAGGCCGAAACTCTCTCTCGCTTTTGCAGTATCGCAGCTCTTCTCTGTGAGTGCTTTCCTCACAGGATTGCCTGTCTTGATTATCTTGTCCGACGGGAAGAAGCGTTCCATACCATCATATGCCACGCATA